>JBAVWD010000283.1:0-1832 GCA_049697655.1 Anaerolineae bacterium
AACCCGGGTAGTAGACCTCGCTCAGCACCAGCACACCTTCTGCCGCTGCGTCCACGTCCAGAGCTATCATCGAGGGCTGGTATTGCACCACAGTGACGGACGAATCGCCTGCGCCAGTTCCGCCTGACAGCTCGGCCTGTGGCTCTTCCTCCAACAGGACTATCTGAAGCGGGTCGAAGTCCCCAGTGGCCAGCAGTGGCAGCGCCTCGTCTCCTCGGACGACTTGCGCTTTGTGTACAACCCAGGCCCGCGGCAGGTACCGCTGCAACCGGTGGAGGTAAGTAGTGCCCTCTCCATCGGGCTCTTGATAGAGCACATCGGTCACAGGTACTAGCGTCCCGCGCCAGGTGATGGCGTACTTGACGTTCATCAGCTCCCACAGCCGTCCCACAGGCACCGCCTTGGCCAGTTCCTCGTACCACCTCAAGCGCAAGGGGCTGGCCCCGCCAATGTCCTCCACCTCGTAGAACATGCCGTAGTTGCCGGGCAGCCGCCACTCGTTGTAGACACGCCCGGCATCTTGGTCCGCCTGAACGGGTGCCAACAGGGCGCGCGGACTGTACTCCCCTAGCGGACTGGTGGACTGGAAGTTGTTCTGCCAGTTGACCGTAAACAGATCGAAGACCACCACCAGCACGGTGACCGTCATCAGCGCACGCGACCCCAGCAAGCCCCTCTGGCGAGCGAAGATGCAGCCGGCGGCGAACATGGTCAAGATGGTCAGCAGAACCGCCCGGTTCAACATGGGGCCGAAGGGGCTGTCCACCGCAAGACCAGCCCTCGACCAACCGTAGAGGAAGGCGAACACCAGGCCCAGGGCGCCCACCACCAGCGCAACCAGACCCCGGTTGAAGGATCTCAGCCGCTCCCCCACCAGTCCAGACCAGGAGCCAAACACCTGCGCGGCGCCATATCCCGCCAGTATGGCGACCGCAAAGCTGAAGACGTAGGCCAACCTCTCCTGCGAACGGAAGATGCCAAACCCTGGGGCGAACAGGTAGAACGGGCTGTACAGAAAAGTACTGCCTCCCAGGGACAGCAGCAGGGCAGCCAAAGCCAGTGCTGCCCAGAACAGCACGCGACGATCTCTGATCAAGAAGACGCCGGCACAGGCCAGGAGCAGCGGCAGGACTCCTACATACAGCGGCGACCATTGGCTTAGGGCTCCGGGCAAGAGGATCTGCAGGAGATCGTGCAATGGGAAACCGTGAGCCATTTCCTCGTATGTACCCGCTGCCCTGGTGGAAAGAAGCATAAACTCCAAACCGGGGATCAACTGTGCGGCCGCGACACCCAGACCTGTGAGTACGAACAGGCAGAAGAGCCCGGCTTTGGACCACACTGAACCCCTTCCCCTGTACGTCTCGAAGCCCCAGTACAGCACAGCGACGTAGAACACGTACATGGATGACTGCGGATGCCCGGCGAGCAAAGACACGCCAAAGGCCAGCCCCGCCCAGACAAAGCCTCGTCTCTCGCCCCGCTCCTGCCATCTCTCCCAGGCGATACTAAGTAGCAGCAGGATCAGTGGCAGCCACACATCGACCTCGAGGATGGCTAGTTGCTGAATCGGATAAGAAGTCAGATACCCGCCGAAGGAGAAAGTGACGGCAGCAACGAGCGCGGGGAAGTTGCTCCTTAGCAGCCTCCTGGCGAAAAGGTAGGTGAACAGCCCGGCCAGAAAGACGTGGGCGATCGCCTCCAGCTCCAAAGCGTAGAGGGGGAATCCCCAGGGAGCGCTCAGCAGGATGGTGAGGAGGCTGGGAGGATAGAAGATGGCCGACTGTATGTCGGCCAGGAAGGGATGACCACCATAGGCGTAGGGGTTCCAC
>JBAVWD010000284.1:0-1648 GCA_049697655.1 Anaerolineae bacterium
GTACAGTTCAGTTTCTACTGCCTCCGGAGCGGTCTCTTTGGCCGCCGCCACAGCACGGTCCAACAAAAAGCGACTGTTGCCGGTCTTACGAGGGCTACCGCAGATTCCCAATAGCCTGACTGTGTCCACAAGGATCTTCCCTCCCAGATTGTATTATGCTCGCGCAGTCAGCTCCATGTGTCCTGGCGGGTTGGGGTGTGTTACACCGCTCCCTGGCCAGTGCGCTTGATCGCCACGTCGGGCTGAACGGCATGTACCGCGGCCATCAATTGGCTCGCTTGCTCAGTTAGCAGGTCGAACTTGCCCTCGGCCACCGCCCGTCTGCTCACCAGGGCGTCACCCACGGCCACCGCTACAGCTCCGGCACGGATGAAATCAGCCGCGTTGGCAGGGCCGACGCCGCCGGTGGGCACTAGGCGGACCTGGGGCAAGGGAGCCAGGAGGTCGCTGATGTACTTGGGTCCACCGAGCCTGGCCGGAAAGACCTTGACAAGATCGGCGCCCAACTCCCACGCAGTGAGTATCTCTGTAGGAGTGAGCGCCCCGGGGATAGAGACTGCGCCATAACGATGGCACGTCTCTATGGTCTCCCTGCTCAGAGTTGGCGACACCAGAAACCTGGCCCCGGCCAGAATCGCCAGCCTTGCCGTCTCGGCATCGAGCACGGTCCCCGCACCCAAGAGCACATCATCGCCGAGAGTACGGCCCGCTTCTTCAATCATCGACAAAGCGTCGGGAGTAGTCATGGTGAACTCTATGACCTCTACTCCTCCTGCTCTGATCGCACGAGCAACCTGCAGCAACTGCTCCGAGGTGTCCAGCCTGACCACAGCTATTACTTTGCTGTCAAGTATCCGCCCCAGAACATTGTCCTTCGACATCAGTAAGTGGTTGTTCCCCCTTGCGCCTGCCCATCCGAGGATGGGAAACGCCTGCACTAGGTACCCGCCATGGCTTCTCGACTACGACTTCACCGAGTTTCCTCCAGGGTACCCCATGCGTACAGAAGCCTCATGCGCAGTGGCCCGGAGCTTCTCAACCAGATTGCTCTCCGCGATGAGGTGATCCATGCGCTTTTCTGGGCCGCTCACGCTGATAGCACCGACGACTGCTTCGCGGTGGTTCCATACGGGCGCGGCCAAGCATTTCACGTCGGGCTCATGCTCCACATCGTCGACGGCGCATCCCCTTTCCCTGATCCTACCCATGTCCAACAGAAGCTCGTCGAGATCGGTGATCGTGTTCACAGTGTAAGCCCTGATGCCCCGCGCCGCATAGAACTCGCGCACCACGGAGTCTGGCAGATAGGCCAGCAGGCACTTCCCCAGACCGGTGCAATGGGCCGGTGCCCGGCCACCCACGTGCGAACCCATCATCCCTATCGGTAACAGTCCTTCCAGTTTCTCAAGGTAGATCACTTCCATCTGATTCCGATCCAGGACCGCCAGGTGCACCGTTTCCTTGCATTCCTCCCTCAGGGACTCCAACAGCGGCAACACGCGATCTCTGAAGTCCAGTTGAGACAGGAAGACAGTGCCCAAGTCCAGGCAAGCAACCCCCAGGGCGTAGCCGCCGCTTTGATGGTTGTGCTCCACATATCTGCGATTCTCGAGAGTCACCAACAGACGATAGGTTGTGCTAGCGCTCA
>JBAVWD010000285.1:0-1565 GCA_049697655.1 Anaerolineae bacterium
GAACCTCCCCGAGGGGTAGTGTCTTGCTGAGGCGGGATTTCTAATCCCGCCGTGATCCGCCGGATTAGAAATCCGGCGGCAGCGAGAGGGGTCGCCGGCAAGGGGAGCGCGTGCAGCGGCAAAGGCAGTGGGAACCAACTCGGGCGTATGTCTAGTGTCGCCTTTTTCCGCACTCTCGGAGTATGTACTGTCTGCCCTAGAGAGATGCCACAAGGCCACAAAACGCGGCAACGCAGTTACGGGCCCCCATTGGGGCCCGCAATGCCTCCGTCCTTTGACACGCCGGACACCATCGCCACCGCTTTTTTGATCTATCATCTCGCACGGGCTATAATCTTGCAGAAACTAGTCCTCAGCTCGTCACATCTAGCAGGGAGAGACACAACTGCGGAGGTGTGGTTCATGCCCCGAGACGGAGCCAACGCTGATCGTGGATCCGGGGAGCTTCAATCGGGCGGAGCCTTCCCGCAACTGTTCGAGAGCTTCCCAGGGGCCGCCATAATCACCGATCCGGGAAGCGGTACCATTCTCGACGCCAACCAGATGGCGTGTCACCTCCTGGGCAGGTCGAGAGAAGAGATGCTGGGGCTAGATCAGTCTCGCCTCCACCCTGCCCAAGATGCTGAGAAGTACAGGGTGCTCTTCCAGGATCGCCTGCCCCGGGAGCAGGCGGTGAGGGGTGAGATCAGCCTCTGCAGGCCTTCCGGTGAAGTGGTGCACGTGGAGGCATCGGCCAGCATGTTGGACCTGGCTGGAAAGCGCGTCGCCGTCACCTTCTTCCTCGAACGGCCCGAGGCTGTTCTCGAAAGCTCCCACGACCAACTCCTCGCCCTCAACGCCGTCGCCAGCACGGTGGCCGGATCACTGAACCTGGACGAGATTATGGACCGAGCCCTGGATAAGGTGCTGGAGGTGATGAAGGTAGAGGTGGGGGTGATCACGTTGTCGGATGCTCAGACAGGGGAGATGACGCTCGTCACCCACCGCGGTCTGAGCGATGAATTCGTTGACAGCATGCGGAGGCAGAGGCAAAGGGTGGTTGGGCAGTTGGCCGATACCATCCCCGCCAGAGAAGAAGCCATTTTGATACAGGATCTCCGTAGAGACCCGCGCGCGGCGGTTTTCGGAGGGGACTTTGAGAAAGAGCGATTGCACTCGAGTGCGGCCGTGCCCCTGCAATCGAAAGGGAACGTGGTGGGCATGCTGGCCGTGATCAGCCGTGAACCCCACATGTTCACCCCTCAGGATGTGGAACTACTGACCTCCATCGCAAGTCAAATCGGAATGGCAGTAGAGAACGCCAGACTCCACGATGAGACAAGCAGGCGTCTCGAGCACCTCACAGCCACCGAGGAGATCATGGGAGAGCTCTCCTCCACCCTCGACTTTGACAAAGTCATCCAACTGGTTCTGGACAAGGCCATGGAGGCTACCAACGCCTCTGCAGGTTCCATCGATCTGGTAGCTGAGGATCGGTCCCACCTCATCTGGCTCGCCCATCGAGGATATCCGCCCCAGGCCGCGGCCCAGTACCCGGAGTTCGACAGTTTGCAGCGAGGCATTAT
>JBAVWD010000286.1:0-8583 GCA_049697655.1 Anaerolineae bacterium
ATCTTGGGGCCATGGCGCGACACGCGTAGAGGAAGCACAGCCAAGCATGCTGAGTAGGACGAAGTCCGTATCGAAGCACGCGGCCAGGCGGGGAAATGGGTGGATTGGCGAGGTGGCTTGTATTCCAGAGGGCGGGTGTGCAGGAGGTCGCTCACCGGCGGAAGCGTGAGGCAACCCTTGCGAAGGTTTCAAACCTTCGCAAGGGTATCTACGCCAAAGTTGTGATGAGCGTCCAGAGGGCGCTGGCCCCTGTGAGAAAGATCCCCACCGCCACGAAGACCCACCGCACGCGGCCTTTGGACACGAGGGACAGGCCGTACAGGAAGAGGCCTACTGCCGAGAGGGTGATGATCGATACATAAGTGTTTGCCTTGGCGCCCCAGGCATCCCGCTCCTCAACACTGGCGTTCTGTTGTGCTAGCAGTTCCCAGGCAGGGGCCATGACATCATCGGCCCAGAGCTGAAGATTGGGCACGATGGAATCGCCCTGGGGTGCATAGCGAGGATCGCTGAGCAGAATGCTGTAGGGGACCAAAGCTTCGCTCATCGCCTCCAGGCGGCCGGCTTCCTGCTCGTACTCGGCCGCCAGCTCGCTTTCGCCTTGCTGCGCAGCGGTCAACTGCCCGAACTGCCGGGCCAGTGCCAACTGAGAGAGGCTGACGTAATCGTACAGGAGGCCGGCCTGGTAGTCGCTTACATAGCCATTCTGTACAAGCTCGCCCATCGTCTGGATGGCATACACTTCGGCAGCTCGTGCGGCACGGTCCTCCTGCACAGAGGCATGAGTGTGCAAGAAGGCGACCGTCACCCCCAGGAGTGTGGCCACCATAATGAGTACCGCCACGACATACTCGAAACGGTTATGAGGGGGCTCGTCCACCATCGGCTCGAGGGGATCCATAGACACCTCCTACACTACCTGCCTGAAAAAGAGTTCCAAGCCCGCCGCCGTGAAAACGGCCGCCACCGTTATGATTACGCCCACGCCCAGGAAAAGCCAGCGCACCCGGTGCTTGGTGATCTGGGCCAGAGTCAGAGCGAACAGGGCCAGGGCAAAGATGATTACGGTCAGCGTCAGGTAGAGGGCCTTGTCGTCCAGCCTGTCGGCCTGGGCAAAGTCCTGCTCCGGATTTAGGGCAGCTAGGTCAGGGTTTTCGGCGGCAATGTCTTCGAGCCGGGCGTCGAAATCGAACGTGTTATCCTCACGGCGGTACCGTTTCTCAGCCACCAGCGGTGTACCGGCCACCGTCCCCTCATCAGCTATGAGCAGGGCATCGGCCTCGCTGTTCAAGCTCGCCGCCACGGCAGCCCCGTCTGCGCTGGCAGCAAACTCCTCGGCCCTGCCGCGCAGATAGTCAATCTGTGCTCGGAGAAGCACATGGCTTTGCGCTAGATCGGCTTCCTGTTGGTAGAGGTAGGCGAGGTTCTGAGCTTTGGCGGCCGCGGCCTTGAGCGTGCTGATGACCCCCTGTCGGTCGGCCCCTGTCGCGTCGCTGCTCAACACGGAAGCCCGCCACACTACCGCTGCGGTCAGGACCGTCACCACGGCGATCAGAACCGACGGCACCGTCTCCATCAGGTCGCCAGCCCGGTTGCACCCTTTGTTCGTTGTCATCGCTGTCGCTCCCTGCTATAGGAAAACTCTGCTTGTTGACCTGTTGGTTATACCACCGGTCGGCATGAGCCGCAAGAAGAATCCTGGTTCGTCAGGCGACGGTTCGTCACCCTGGGAACCGGGCTCCAGCGCCGGGTTATTGGTGAGGCTGAGCAGCCCGATGGCAAGCCCCTTGGCATACGCCCCGAAACCTGCTATGATCAAGGTGCGTCAAGCGGCGTCTCGCTTACCGGTCAGCGGGGTAGCGCATGACCAATCCCGACCCCTTCCGAACCTACCTCGACGAAGTCCGGAGCAAGTTGACTGCGGGCATGGCAAGGAGAAGGCGCCTTGACGCGGTCATCCTCGGTGCGGATAGTGCAATTCCTGAGGTGCATAGCGTCGCGAACCTGATGCGTGAGTTTCTTGGGGCGCTGCTCCATCATTGGGCGTTGCCTGCGATTTGACAGAAAGCGAGTATAGTTGCATACTATGGGCGTCGTACGACGTGTGTCGCAGAGCAGATTGCCCAGTCAAGCGTACAGACACTATGGCCGAAAGGCGGCATGAGTGGACGTCCGGGAATGACATACCGCATCGGTTGGGCGTAGGGCCGCGGTTGAATAGGCGGGAATAGCTCGGTCTATCTAATAGTCGGCCAATTAGGAGATAACGGGGAGTCTCACACACCATGCCCATGAATACGGACGACATCCTGCGGAATCTAGCTGAACGCTCCGGCCGGGCTGTGGCCCACTACTGGAAAACCCGAGCGGGACAAACGGACAAGCAGACGCACACCGGGATAGCTGACCAGGGACTGCGCAGCGCAGTGACCGGCGGTGCGCAGATGGATGGCGTCATCGACCTCTTCGTGGAACTGATCACGGATTCCGGTATTCCCGATCGGTACGTCTTCAGGAAGAAGGCGATCGAGCTTCCGGGGTTCTTCCGCCCCAGCAAAGAATGGGACCTACTTGTCGTGCGTGAGGGCATGCTTCTCGCTGCTATCGAGGCGAAGTCACAAGTGGGCCCATCTTTCGGCAACAACTTCAACAATCGAACCGAAGAGGCGGTGGGAAGTGCCATCGACCTGTGGACTGCCTACCGGGAAGGCGCTTATCTGACAAGCCCCCAGCCATTTCTGGGCTACTTCTTCATGCTCGAAGACTGCCAGCGGTCCAGCCGACCGGTCAAGGTGCAGGAGCCACACTTCAAGGTATTCCCCGAATTCGTGGGCGCTTCGTATCTGCAGCGGTATGAAATCTTCTGCCGGAAGCTCGTGCTTGAGCGACACTACACTGCAGCGGCTTTCACTGCTTCGACGGCTGACGGTGGAATCCATGGGCGTTTCTCGACACCTGCGGAGGACCTTTCCCTTGAACGCTTTGCTAGGGTCCTTGTGGGCCATCTGGGAGGGCTTGGGTAACACATGGAGATGACCGTTCACAGACTGATCAACGGCGATTCGCGGGACCTCTCTTTCCTCAGTGACGCTTCGGTTCACCTCGTCGTAACCTCGCCTCCCTACTGGAATCTCAAGCGGTACAACGAGAATCCTGACCAACTCGGACACATCCAGGACTACGAAGCGTTCCTCTTTGAGTTGGAGAAAGTCTGGCGACACGTCTACCGAATCCTTGTTCCCGGTGGCCGTCTGGTGTGCGTCGTAGGGGATGTCTGCGTAGCCAGGCGCGATTTCGGGCGTCACCTGGTATTTCCACTGCACGCCGACATCTGCGTCATTTGCCGGCGCATCGGATTCGATAACCTGAACCCGATCATCTGGCATAAGATCGCCAACGCCTCCTATGAGGTCAAGAACGGGTCGAAGTTCCTTGGGAAGCCCTACGAGCCAAACGCCATCATCAAGAATGATATGGAGTTCATACTGATGCAGCGGAAGCCGGGCGGGTACAGGAAGCCAACGAATGCACAGCGAGAGGCAAGCCGAATTGGGAAAGATGACTTCGGCCGATGGTTCCAGCAGATATGGAACATCACGGGTGCCTCTACGAAGCGCCATCCCGCCCCGTTTCCATTGGAGCTTGCCACACGTCTTGTTCGGATGTTCTCCTTCACTGGTGACACCGTGTTGGATCCGTTCTGCGGGTCGGGGACCACAATGGTCGCGGCACTGCGGACAGGCCGTGACAGCATCGGTGTTGAGATCGACCCGGAATACTGCCGAATGAGTGCGCGCTACTTGAAAGCGGAGACTGCTGATCGATTCTCAAACGCGAAACTCTTGTTTGAAAAGGCGGCTACCGAAACCGCGAGCCGTGTAGAGGAGGATCAGGCCCTCTATCAAGTTCGGCCAGCCAAGAAGAGATTCGAATAGGCCAACAATCGCTTGCAGCGGATGCTCGCTCGGTGGTGACGGGCCTTGGGGTGAAGTCAGGCAGGTCCGAGGGCTGTCGCCAGTTTGGAGGCAACTTCACACTACGGCATTTGTGTGGAGTTGATATTGGGGACAGAGCGAAACACCAGGTGAGGTGGGTAGGTCACCAGGGGGTGGTTGCCAGAGGCGGCCCATGTTCGACGGGCCGCCTTTTTCATTGTGGATTGTATTCCCCCGCGTAGGAGAAGAGTCAGAGAGAAAGGTGGTGGTCCTGGCGGGCGTCCTCCGGTTGTTAGGCGCGCGGGATGAACTCCACCGCAGCGATGGGGATCCCCTGGATGGTGGCATTGGTGGTGGCGACGACCCGTCTGACGACGATGGCGAAGTAGCTGTTAAGTTGGTTCGCCACCAGAGGACTGGGGGCCTCCAGCACGAGGGTGCCGGTGTCGCGGTCGAAGGAGATGGCCTGGGTATCGGCGATGTAGGTCCCGTAGTTGGACTCAGTCATTTCCAGTTTCAGCGCTTCTTTGATGGTTCTCCATAATTCTTCTATCTGTAGTTCTTCTTTGTATTTATTCGTGCTGTCCTGGCCAGCAGGGGTGCTGTCGTGGCCATCAGGGGTGGTGGCCTGGGCAGCAAGGGTAGTGCCCTGGACACCACGGCCCCGGAGAGTGTGGATTAGTTGTTGATAAGTCCGCTCATCCAGGCCGCAGCGGGCCAGTAGCTCGGCGTGGCTCTCCTGGAGGCGCAGCGACAACTTGGCCAGTTGGTCGGGAGCGAGGAGGGGCGGCTGCTTCAGGAGGCGGAAGCGGTAACGGGTCTGGGAGCCGCTGTGCTGCGTCTCGATGGCCAGAAGGCCGGCCTCCTGGAGGATCTCCAGGGCCCCGGGCTGGCGGCGGCGATCGGTGCCCTTTCCTCTCCAGCGTCCGAGGATGAGGTGTCGATTCCCCTTGGCGGCGATGTCGGCCAGCAGTTCGATGGACGGCCAGCAGGTGTCGCGGCCCCCGAAGCAGAAGCTAAGCAGGGTCTGCCAGACCGCCCAGGGGAGCGGCCCGAGCAGGGGAAGCCAGTACCGCGTGCCGTAGTTCCAGGCCACGTGGTAGCCGCGCAGCGTGGGATCGAGGTCGACAACTTCAACCTCGACCTGCTGGTCGCCGTTCTGCCTGTCCAGTTGGTTTGGCACGAGCCTCTCCTCTTTGTCACCGCTTGCTGACAGTATAGCACCAGTTGTGGACGTTGTCAAATGTTGACATCGCGGATACAATTGCTGACGTGACGGGCCGTAGCGTGGAGGCGGCCCTACCTGAGGATGAAGGTGGGTGAGCTATGAACGGGCAGCAAGAGATCAGCCGGCTCAGCCGGGAGGCGAAGGACCTGGGGGAGTTCCTGAGGCGAGCTTGCCAGTTGCGCGGCAAGGGTCTCACCACGGCGGGTGTGGAGGCCGGGTTGTCGAGGAATGCGTTTAGCTCCTACGTCCGTGGGCGCCGCCGGCCCAGTGCGGAGTCGGCCTACAAGATGGCGCGGTACTTCGGGGTGTCCCAGGCCAGCATCATGAAGCTGGCGGGGCTGGAAGTGGCGGAGCTGGATGCGGAGTTGCTCCAGGGCGTGGATGAGCTGGTGCGGGACATGGTGCGCGCCCTCAATGCCGAGGAGCTGAACGAGTGGCTGCAGTATGGGGACCTGTTGCTGCTGCGCCGGGAGCGGCGAGAGAGGGCCGGAGCGAGCGGGGAGGTGTGATGAAGTACCGCTGGGAGTTGCACAAGGTCAAAGAGGCGAGGGCATCGATTCGAAGGCGGTTGATGGATATACACCTTGAACAGCGTCGGGCTGAGAGTAAGATAGCCGCGTTGATTGAAGAGGAGCGCAAGTGGTTGGGCGGTCTTCACAAAGAACTGAAGTACCATGATTGGGAGGCCAGCTGGATGCGCAAGCCTTCAAAGAAGGAGTACCATGATTGGGACGCCAGGGTTGGCCGGCCTTCAAAGAAGAGGAGGCCACGCGGAGTGACGAGATGACAGAGAGTTGCGGTGTAGCCCTGATCTACGTGCGGCGGTCAATGGTGCGGTATGATGAGGACCGGGTGAGTGCGCAGAGGCGCCGGGGGAGAGCGTGGCACCATGGACCTTCCCGGAGGTTCCAAACCTCCGGGAGGGTGATTACCTACCAGATGCCTGGCACGAGGCGGTAGCGGACCCTCTGCGCGTACTCCTCATAGCCTGGGAGCTCCTCGCGCAGGGTTCGGTCCTCCAGCGCGGTGCGGGCCACGAGGGCGACCACCGCGATGACCGCCGGTAGGAGTGCCCATATTGAGCCTAGAAAAATCACTACCGCTAGATTGGAGACTATCCACCCAGCGTACCCCGGGTGGCGGACAAACCGGTAGGGTCCGGTGGAGACAACAGCATGACCGCGCTCTGTCTGGATGCGCACAGTTCCGGCAAAGAATGCGTTTGACACGAGGGCCCAGCCGGCGAACGCTGAACCGAACATATGGAGTAGCATGGCGATCAACTGGATCGTTAAGGGCATCTGTGGCGACCAGCCGAAACGCACGTCCAACCCTGCCACCATGAGCGACACAACACCCGACATGAGACCCCAGAGGGTGGCCAGGATCCTGTCCCACTTCTTGGTCTCAGGTGTGAACTGTCGTGCTCGTTCGGCGATCAACTCAGGGTTGATTCTCAGAAGGACGAAGGAGTTCACCCCCACCCCGATGACGAAGATCCCCAGATAGACCCAGGCGAACCACCAGTCAAGGCGACCCGACGACAGGAAGAGAATCGCGGCCAGAAGCAGGAACTGGATCCCCAATTGCACCGCGCGCTTGAGGATGCCACTGGTCACATCGGCGTTGCTGTCTGGTTGCCTGGCTGTTTCCTCCGTGTTCATCTCCACACCTCGCCGCCACCTGGCCGTGAATCTACCCTCCCGGAGGGTCTGATGAGCATGCGGGCGCATGATACCAGGGCGTTGTCACGGAGCCGCACCCTTCGATACGGTGCCTCTCTGCGTTCGGCACCTACTCAGGATGCTCGCCTTGTTGGGCCCGGAGAACAGCATGCTGAGTAGGGCGAAGCCCGTATCGAAGCATGCGGCCAGGAACGGGCGACACGTTGTGACCCTTCCGGAGGTTGCAGACCTCCGGAAGGTTATATGTCAAACCTTCGCAAGGTTCTTCCGGATGGCCCTCAGCTCCTCGAGGATGGCGGTCAGCGTCTCACCCGACGCGGCCGAGGGCTCGACCTCGGCCGCCGTGGGCGCCATGCCGCCACGAAAGCGGCGCAGCTCCGTGACCACCAGCTCGTAGACTTCCTGCACGTTGGGCAGGCCCACCAGCTTCTCCTCAGCGCCGGATTTCCCGCTGATGCCCGCGGTCTGGATGTGCAGGGAACCGAGACCGAAGAACCAGCGATCCATGATGTCCCGGCAAACCGTGATATTGGTTACTGTCCGGTAGGGCACGTGCTTCACGGACTGGGTGATAATGCCCACGCGGACGATCACTTCGTCGTCCTGGACCTCGTAGCTCAGGCTGGAGCAGTAGGGGCCGGCTAGGAGGAGAGCGAGAATCCAGACCACCATCTCGCCAAGCGCAATGAGCAAAAAGACAGTGGTGGCGTCCCTATCGGGGATGAGCAGGCCAAAGGTGGCGGTCCCGGCAATGGTCAGCAGCCCCGCGATGGCAATACCGACGCCTAGCTTGACCAAGTACCGGCGACTGGGCTTGAAGCTTCTGGTGGTCATCTTGGTTCCTCCTTTGTGGGCGTGGACCTTTACCCTCCCGGAGGTTCCAAACCTCCAGGAGGGTCGACTCGATCTCTCCAGCGCTACTGGCGCAGGCGAGGCAGAACCCGGCCCGTGTGCTACATGTAGGCACGATATTCGTCGCCGAAGCGGTCGATCATCATCCGCTCCTCGACCCGGGTGCGATAGAAATACCCGGGGAGGAAAGTCACCAGCATGCTGAAGCCGGCGATCCAGTTCTGTAGGAGGAATACCTGGGCGATGCCCCACAGCAGGTGAGCGGCGTACATGGGGTGGCGGATGTGGCGGAAGACTCCCTGAGTAACCAGGGAGTGGCCTTCCAGGAACTCCAGCCGGGGCGACCAGTTGCGACCCAGGGCGGCGTGAGACCTCCACAGCAACCAGAGAGACAGGGCGAAGATGGCCACGCCTATCCACCCCGCCCAGGTGGGCAAGCGGTAGTCGGCGAAGTCCAGCCAGGGCGTCAGGACGTAGATGACCGGCAGGATGAACATACCAAAGCCCGGGAGCCCCGTCAACAGAGCGTCGAGACCGGTGCTAAGGCCCTTAGCATGAGCAGTCTTCCCGTACCGCGCGGTGTAGACCACGCGGACGCCCGAGGCTACAACCACGAGTCCCCAGTAAACACCCTCGAAGAAGTGACGAGACATTTTCTACCTCCCTTGACAAGTCAGCTCGAAAGGGGCCTACCTGATGGGGCCCACGTGGCGAGAGCCGGAGGCCATTATGTGGTCCCTCCAGGCGTTGTCGTGGGGGTGGCGCGTCGCTGGCAGATCGCCAGTCTGCTCCACGCCGTGACGGGTCTCGCGCCTAGCCTGCCGCTCTCTGGCCAGCTTGATCCCGATGCAGTATCCTCTCCATTCCCACGCCAGTTCCATCT
>JBAVWD010000287.1:0-1711 GCA_049697655.1 Anaerolineae bacterium
TGGAAGCCCTCGGTAGGCCAGAGATAGCGGCCAAGTTGCGCGACGCGCGGAGAGCGGAAGCGCAGGCCGAGTAGGAAGCCACGGAGAAGGAGCAGGCTGCAGAAAAGGCCAAGGCAGGATTCGCCAAAGAGGCCAACGTGGCCAAGGCCAAGTACGACGCCGAGGTGGCCCGAGAGCAGGCTGTGGCCCAGAGGTCCCAGGCGATCTCCCTGGCCGAACAGGACAAGACCCTGGAGGAGAGGAAGGCTAGCGCCGCTCAGGCAGCCGCTGAACGCAGGGATAGAGAGTTGGATGGTGAAGAGCGCCGTCCAGCGGATGCGGCTCTCTACAGGGCGGAACAGCAGGCCTCGGGGACGAGGGCCACGGGCTTCGCCCAAGCTGACGTGGACAGAAAGAAGGGTGAAGCCCAGGCTGCAGCCGACAAGGCTAAGGGACTGGCGAGTGCCGACGTGACCAAGGCACAGCTCCTGGCCGAGGCCGAGGGTAGACGAAAACTCGCGGAGGCCCTGAACGCCTATAAGACCGGTGCCTTGCGCCTGGTGCTGGGTCAGTCCCTGCTGGAGAAGGTGCCCGACGTGGCTTTGGCCTTCGGAGAGGCCTTCGCCAACATCGAGCAGATCCGGCTCATCGACATCGGCGGGCCTGGTGCCCGCGGTGAGGGAGTTGAAGGGTCGGTGGAGCGGTTCCTGGACACCCTGCCCAACACCTTGTTCAAGTTCCTGCAAGGTACGGCCGCCCTGCTTGGTAGCCCCATAGACGACCTGGTAGCTGCCTGGATCGTGGAAGAGGCCGAGAAGCGAGGGGTGGAGGTAGCTCCCGAGCAGCAAGATGCCATCAGGGAGATGGTGGCGACCAGGGTGGCTGAGGTAGAAGCGGAGGAGGAGGCCCAGCCAGCCAACGAAGAGGAAGCCACCGTCGAGGAAGAGGCCGAGGCGCAGTTGGACGTTGAAGAGGCCGAGGAAGGTCCTACGGCGCGGTCAGAGGAGTAGCGGGAGGAATCTGAACTGGACGAACAAGAGCACTTCGTGGAGATGATGGAGGAGCTGGCTCCTCTTCTGAACGAGCTGCCGCGAGGAATCAGTCAAGAGATACTGGGGTCTCTGATGGGCATATCGCGGCTGCTTCACGACCTCGATGCTGCCAAGTCGGAGCTCGAGCGCAGGCTGGCCCTCATCGAGGCGGAGCAGATTGTCGCCGAGCGTTGATAGCACGGGGCGGCGTAGTCTCTGCCAGAGTTGCCAGGCTCTGGGGCCATGGGCCACCAATGCCTACGTGCTGGTGTGCCCCGCAACCTCGGAGAGTGTTCTGATCGACCCGGCAGGAGAGCCCAAAACGTTGCTGTCCATGCTGGGCGACAGCAAACCGGTTGCCATCCTGTTGACCCATGGCCACCCAGATCACGTGGGCGCTCTGGAGGAGATGAGGGCGGCGCTCCGGGTTCCGGTGCTGGCCTATCCTGGTGGCAGCTGGGTGGAGGCGGATCGCTGGCTGGAGGACCGGGCTCTTGTGGCCGTAGGCGAACACTCTCTGCGGGTCTATCACACCCCCGGCCACACCGAAGACCAGATCTGCTACGCTATCGAGGGCGAAAATCGGGTCCTCGTCGGTGACAGCATGTTTGAGGGCGGACCGGGCCACACCTTCTCGCCCAGGGGCTTCCAGGTTACCGTTCAGACTCTGAGCAACGTTGTCCTTGCTTGGCCGGACGAGA
>JBAVWD010000288.1:0-3615 GCA_049697655.1 Anaerolineae bacterium
GCCCCCAGATTCCGCCTTCACTGTCAACCAGGTGCACGAAGACCGTGTAATCCTCGTCCATCTCTCGTTCAGCTCTCCAGTAGAGTACCACACGGACCTTGCTTCCCGGTCGCGCGTCCCGCGCATCAAGATCGTAGCCCCACAACGTGACTTCCTCGCCCAGACCGAAGGACACCGCATGCTGTGGCGAAAGGTCTTCTGGCACCCCACCGACAACAGGGACGTAGTCCAGAACCGCCACATCCCCCAACAGCTCCCTCTGTTCTCCGTAGACGCGAAGTCGCTCCATCGTCTCAGGAAGATACATGCCCGTCTGCACACGGTACCTGCCTGGAGCGATCTCCACTGGAAGCACCAAGTCCCGAGGGTCCGAGACGATCTCCCCCTCGACCCAGTGCGTTGTGGGGTGCAAATCACGCAAAGGCACCCCATCGTGCTGCGCCCACATTCTGCCTTCCGCATCTACCAGATGCACGAAGACGCTGTAGCTCTGGAGAATGTGGGTCAACGCCTGCCAGCGCAAGGACAGGTCCAGGACGCCGCCTGGTTGGAGATCCCTGGAACTCAGACCGCACCCCAGCAGGGCGGCCTTGTCACCAAGATTGTAGTATAGCGAACGTTGGATAGCCAATGGAGGCGGGGGAGGGCTCTCCGCCAGAAAGACGAAGACCCCACCTTCCTTGGCTACCAGCTCCATACTGTCCCACACATACTGGATGAAGTCTTCAGTGTATCGAGTCCTCAACCGAGATTCGTCAACCACGAACCAGGTTCGCGGGCTGCTCTCCACGGCCTCCAGAAGTGCGTCATCGGTGAACAGGATCGGCACCCCTGCCCAGGCCTCTATCCACTGCCCATCCCTCTGGGTGGCGTAGCTGTGGAAGTCCTTCTCGATGGCCACGTAATCGCATGCATCCTCGCCCAGGTACACCGCGCAAGGCGAGATGGCGAAGGTCATCACCTTGTCTCCGGGTTGACGGTTCTCCCGCACGTACCGAAAGGCACGGTCATACCCATACTCACCCTTGGCGATGGCTGCCGTCGCCGCCGGCCATGAGAGCACGCCAATCACGAGAATTCCCAGTGCCGCTGCCAGCAGTTTGACCCGGTCCCTCCAACGATTCCAGTGGTCTGCGCTCAGCCAGCCGCGCCCCTGCAACCACCGCTCTCCGAAACCCATCAAGCGCGATAGCATGTTGATGGCTATCAGGTAGAACAACGGCGCCTCGATGAAGAAATAGCGGGGGCTCCAGCGTCGCTCGTTGACCACGAAGAACATCTCCAGGACGATCAGGGCGAAAAGCAGACCAAGGTAGGCCAGCGGGGCGACCTCGTTGGAAGGAGACAGAATTGAGGTGAAGCTCCGCGCTCTGGCCGCCCTCAGCAGCAGATAGACAAACGCCACAGCGCATAAGACCGTCAAGAGAGTGGCGAAAGGAAGATCATCCAAGCCCAGGAAGAACGGTTTGTACCGCTGAATGGCGCCCATCAGATTGAAGGAGACACCGACCTCCAGCCGTCCCTCGCCCACCTCCCCCCAGCCCGGGGGCCGTAGGCGCCGATAGAGGAAGAGACTGCCAGCCATGCCCAGGAACATCAGGAGGTTAGCTAGAATCACGTTGCGCCTGAAAAACCAGCGCCACCCTTGCCGGAGGAACGCGCAGAAGAGAAAGGCAGGATACAACAACATGGCCACGTTATGAGTGTACACGGACGCGACGAACGCGATGACAAACAGCCAACCGTACTTGTCCCCATCCTCTGCGATGGCCCATTTGTAAAACAGGTACGCTGCCCAGAGCACGATGAGCTGTATCAGTGCGTAGTTCCTGGCCCGGCCTCCACAAAGCACGGCCTGAGGGGCAAGGGCCACCATCGCCGCCGCCAAAAGACCCTCGTGGGCTGAGAACATCCTCTTCCCCACCACGTATACGCTCAGTATTGTGCACACACCGATGATCACACTCGGTATCCTGGCCATAAGCTCGGTGGACTGGAAGAGAAAGAAGAGGAGAGCATCGAGGTAGGTGAAGGGCAGACCCAGCGCATAGATGGCGCCGGTGGAGAAGACGGGGTATCCGTGCTCCACAGTCCTCTGGGCCACCCAGATGGTGGTGTACTCGTCTATGTAGGGGCTCGTCGTGCGCGCGTAGCTGAGCCGCAGATAGAAGCCTCCAGCCATCAGGAGCAGCAGGATGGCGAGCACAACTAACCGCTGGAATAGGGATGGCTCGCCCAGGGTCTCTTGGATCCCCTGTCCCCCTCTCCGCGACCCCTCGCCGGAGGAGATGCCAGATTGCCCCCTCACCGTCAGCTATTCCTCCGCCTCAGCCGGAAACAGGTCCAGCGCCTGGAAGAGCATGCTCAGGCATCTAGGATCCTCCTGGCCTTCTGTCGCCTGGCTGGGCACCTCACACCCTTCCGGTACGTGAACCCTTATGGGGGTCCATTGGTCACTTTTCAACACAAAGGGAGAGGTCAGACAGTCTTGCAGCCCCCCGACTTCATACTCTTCCACCAGTTCCTCGTTGACAAAGATCTGTAGGTGCCTGGACTCCCTGAAAGGATGCACGACCAGTGCCAGCTGGTACGATCCCTCGGTCTCGGCTTTCACGTAGAGCGTTGCGTCGTTGACCATCCAGCGCGAAGGGACCCCGTCGATGTATTCCATAGAATGCCATTGCTCACCCAAGGCCACCAGCGGGATCCCCCCCAGCTCCGTGGCCTCACTCGCTGGCACAGCAAAAGCCGCGATCTGCTCATCTTCATAGACAGGACCGCCCATCTCTTGAGACAAGTAAGGCCTGAAGGTTTCCACAGTACTGGGAGACAACTTGTGAAGCACGACATACCCTATGTTCAACTGATTCAGAATCTCGACGGTGTTATCATGGCTCACTATGTCAGGCTCCGGCTGCACAAGCTGATCCAAAAAGCGCAAATAGGGCTTCACTTGCGGCGGGAAGCGGTAGATGTAGCCGCGGACGATCGGATGACCATGCACCGTCTGATAGTACATGCCCTGGTGATTCAGTGTCTCCGAGCCGACATCCAGAATACCGTACTCTTTGCCATCCCTCCGCACCGTCTCATAGAAGTCTGGAATCGGCAAGTCTACCACCGGAAAGGGCAGGTAAGAGGCGTACTCCAGGCAGACGGCCAGTGCCACGGCGATCCCTAGGACCGAGTGCAGCGTACGTCGGCCAGCAGCCTGGGAGAGCGCCGAGATACCACAACTTGCCAGAACAGCGAGGGCAAGCATGGTGGCCTCAGCGAACCTACCCGGGGCGCGAATCAGACTGTAGAAGGGCAGTTCAGCAAGTAAGGCCCCGGGGAGCACGACGAAACCGGTCTCCCCCGCGACAGAGTACTCGACCAACCGGCCACCGAGTCTGAGCAGAGGGCCCAAAGAGAGCACCACGCCAACCAACCCCATAATCACCCACAACCTCGCCCCGCTCCTTATTCTCCAGACGCCTAGCGAGGCAAGGAGCACAGGAACAAATCCCAGATACACCGTGTAGCCGCTTTCCGGCATTATTCTGGCCACCAGGGCTGATAGCACCGGGACCCTTTCCACCAATACCTGAGATGACGGAGGAACCAAGAAACCCA
>JBAVWD010000289.1:0-4621 GCA_049697655.1 Anaerolineae bacterium
CCCACGAGATAGGACGAGTTCTGGAGCAATTCGAGAATTCCTTCGCCTTGGCGGGGGCTGGTCCAGGGTACACGTCGCCAGCCGATGCTCCCCAGGAGACCATAGACTACATCTTCGTGTCGACTGACATCACCGTGCTCTCCACAGAGGTCATCCCGTCCCTGGCCTCGGACCACCTGCCTGTGACGGCGCGAGTCCAACTGTCGACTCCATAAACGAGGAACCTCACGTGAGCAGCGCGTCGGAGCTCCGGCGTGGCCGTGCCCGTCTTGGCTCCGGCACGGTGAGTCACGTGTGCCGGACGCCGGGCATTCCGCCCCGGTAGAGATTGCACGCCACGAGAATGCTGCCTGATGACGAATCGCACGAGGAGAAAGGAGGCTTCGCTGTGAACCAACTGCGCACAGTTGCGGAGTTGATGGCTCTCTCCGCGCGGACTGCCCCCAAGGGAAGGGGAGACGATTTCATAACGACGGAGATCATCGAAGGTGACACCCTGAAGACTCTTGGACAGAAGATGATCGAATTTGGCGTGAGGACCGGTAAGGATCTCTTCGACCGGGATGGGAACAACGTCATCCGTTCGGAGGCCGTGCTGCTCATCGGCATCAAAGACGGCAAGCCTTTGGGGCTCAATTGCGGCGCCTGCGGGACCGAGAAATGCATCACACCCAACACCTACGACGGAGAGTTCTCGGGCCCACAATGCTGTCTCCGCTTGCTCGACCTGGGCATCGCTATCGGCTCCGCCGTGAAGACGGCCAGCCTGCTCAACGCTGACAATCGCATCATGTACCGTATTGGCCCTGTCGCCAGGGAAATGCGCCTCATCGACGCAGACGTGGTCATCGGCATCCCACTGTCGGCGACGGGCAAGAGCATCTACTTCGACCGATAGCGCATCTCCGAGCCACCACAAGCCGTACTGCCCCCGGAAGAACGCCCGTACTCCTCCTCACTAGCTCGGAGGGCGCGAAGCACAAGAGCCGCTCTGGCGACAGGTTGCAGGCCAGGTATCACCGCTGCCGAGGGGATGCCAGGCTCGTGGTGGCTGCGGAAGACCGAGGGGTCCGCCGTCGA
Source organism: Anaerolineae bacterium (assembly GCA_049697655.1). GTDB lineage: Bacteria > Chloroflexota > Anaerolineae > UBA7937 > B3-Chlor > JAUVXJ01. Next base: position 1,081 of record JBAVWD010000289.1, read on the forward strand.
GCGGGGCGATGGCGGCTCTTGGGGACTTTCGGCCTCACTCCGTAGAGGACGACTGGAACCTGCGGAACAGTCGTGCGTTGTCTATGGCCACGGCTGCGTAGTTCGCGATGGAGATCAGTAGGTTACGATCATCGTCGGTGAATGTGCCATCCACCTTGTTGATGACCTCAATCACTCCTATCGTCTCTCCCCTGGCCACCATAGGAACACAGAGGACTGACCTGGCGAGGAAGTCAGTAGAGACATCGACCGCGGTGGCTTCACCAGGGCCCCGACCAACGCTGGCGATCAGAAGCGACTGCCCGGTCTCGGCCACGCGTCCGGCAATCCCCTGCCCGATTCGCAGACGCAGCGGTTTGACCTGTTCACTCTTCTGTCCCAGCGCAATCTGAAACACCAGCTCGCCGGCCTCCTCGTCAACGAGCAGCAAGGAGCCTGCCTCCACCTTGAGTATGGAGTTGATGCGCTCCATGACCAGGGTCAGGGCCTGCTCCAGGTCCAGCATGGAGGAAAGAGCCTGGCCCACCTCATTCAGGAGGCCGAGCTCCTCGGCCCGTCGCTGCACGCTCTCGTACAGCCGCGCATTCTCCACGCCAATGGCGACGTAGTCGGCCAACACACTCAACAGGTATTTGTCGTTGGTCGAGTACTCTCTGTCATGTTCAGTGCTGCTCACGCTTAGCGTGCCCATGGCCTCGCCGCGTAGCTTGAGCGGCACGACGAGGACACTAGCTATCCCTTCCTCTGGTTCGGATCCCTCCGCCACTGTCTGGGCCGGCCTTTTCAAAACCATCGCCTTCCCGCTCTCGATCACCTCTTGCAGCTGTGTTTCCGCTATCTCCACGCTAAAGACGCCAGGGCCTTCGCTCCCCGCCTCCTGGCGGGCGCCAATGACCAGTCCCCCGGTATCCTTGTCCAACAGATGCAGAACACCGTCTTGCGCACCGGTCACGTACACGGCGGCCTCAACCGCCCGCTTGAGCAGATCATCCAGCCGAAGCAGCGAGTTCATGGCTTGACCAATGCCGTGGAGGATGTTGAACTCCTTGATGCGGCGTTCCAGTTCCTTGTTGACCTGTTGTAGTCGCTTGACCAGTTCGGCCCTCTCCTTCTTGAGGCGCGACTCGTTGAGAGCCTGTTCGATGGCCTCCAGGATCTCCTCCATCTTGAAGGGCTTTGTGATGTAGTTCTTCACCCCGAGCCTGAACGTCTGCGCGGCGATCGTCTCTGAGCCATGGAAGGTGATAACGATGACCGGTATGTCAACGCCTTCCCTGTTCAGAGCCTCCAAGACCTCCATGCCCGACATCCTCGGCATCTCCAGGTCGAGTATGATCAGGTCGGGCCTTGCGCTCATGGCCAACGACAACCCACCTTCGCCGTCCACCGCTGAGAGAACGTCGTAGCCGTTGGGCCGAAGCACATAGTCCGAAAGAAAATCGATCACGCCCTGGGCATCATCGACCACCAGAACTCTTTCAGTTGCCATGACTAACCCTCACGCAGGTACTATGTGGCTCGACCGAACCGCTTGCCAACGATGACCTGTCCGGCGGGACCGAGGACGAAATCCACGAATGCCTCCACTTCCTGGTCGGGGTTCTTCTGAGTGACCAGAACGAAGGGACGGATCAGAGGATAGCGGGCCTGGGCCACCGCCTCAAGCCCGGGCTCCACACCGTCAAGTGGGAGCGCACGCGCGCCAAGCGGCACACCCACCGACGACGAGTAGCCGATGGCCAGCGGATTTGCGGCCACAAGCTCTCCGACCGCCCCAGAGCCCGGTACCACGATGGCCATGGAGGTAACGGGATCTCCTCCCATGATCGCCGCCTCGAAGGCGTCTCGCGTCCCGGAGCCATCTTCACGACTAAGGACTTGGATGTCTGCTTCCTCTCCCCCCACCTCGGACCAGAGCAAGATTCTCCCACTGAAGATGTCTCTTACTTGGCCCGAGGTCAATGAGTTCACCCCATTCTGATCGCTCACCAGAATGGCGATGGCATCGTACGCGATGACCACGGCCTCCAGGCCTTCTTGCTCATCAGGTGCGAGATCTCGCGACACCAGGGCGATGTCCACTTCACCGCCCCGCAAGGCATCCAAACCCAGCCGAGTGCCCCTGGCCTTAATGTCGGTGCTCACGTAATCGAAGCGGTCGGTGTAGGCACCAGCCAGTTCCTGCAACAGAGACTCCATGGAGGTGGAACCCGCCATTTCCAGGTGCACAGCAGGATGCGGTTCCGCAGCGGCCGTGCACCCCGCCAGGAAAGAGATGGCCAGGATGAGCAGGCCCGATTGCGCCTTCCGCCATCCTCGACAAACCACTTGCACCAAGATGCTCATCCCCCACTGCCACCTCAGACACACATGCTCGCCGTCGATCCCTAGCGGATCCCGAGGAAAGAGACCAGAACGCTTAGCAGGCCCGCCGCCCAACAGTAGATGGCGAAGGGATATAGACTTCGTGTTTGCAGATACCTGAGCAGGAATCTGATGCTCAGAAACCCGCTGACTGCGGCTGAGGCAAAGCCGACCACGAGGGTCAGGGGCGAGTGGCTCGCCAATGGTGCGTCAAAAACGTCCTTCAATTCGAACAGCCCTGCGCCGAGGATGACAGGCACACTCAGCAGAAAAGAGAAGCGCGCCGCCGCCTCCCTGCGGAGTCCGCGCCACAGACCGGCACTGATTGTGGCGCCAGATCGGGATATGCCCGGCGCGATGGCGATGGCCTGACCCAGGCCCACGACCAAGGCGTCCACCCAACCGAGCTCCGTCATCTCCAACCTTCTTCGACTCCACCTCTCGCTGGCGGCCAGCAATGTCCCTGTCACCACGAGCAGGATTCCGACCCACACGGGCTGGCCAAACAGGCTCTCGAAGAAATCCTCCAGGGTGAAACCCAGGAGTGCGGCTGGCAGGGTTCCGAGCACGATCAGCCAGGCCATCTTTCGGATGGGGTCGCCAGCTAGGGATCGCTCTTTCACGCTCAGCAGTCCGCCCACCACCAATTGCCAGAGGTCTCGCCAGAAGACGGCCACCACCGCCAAGAGCGTCCCCAGATGCAGCAACGCACCGAAAGCCAGACCCGTATTCTCCCAACGCAGGAGCCAAGGCACCAGCACCAGGTGCCCTGAACTGCTCACGGGCAGGAACTCCGTGACACCTTGCACTATGCCTAGGACGAGTGCTTGCAGGATGCTAGCCAGCAGACCCTCCCTCCGAATGGACTAACTTGCTCCGCCAGACCCGGCGATCCTGCTTCCCGGCTTCGTAGTCTGCCACCTGGTACCTGGCGAGAAACTCTTCTTTCAGGTCCGCAAAACGCCCACGAACGATGGCATCCCGTACCTCACGCATAGTATCGAACATGAAATGCAGGTTGTGCAGAGTCGCCAGATGCAGCCCCAGTATCTCCCTGCCAATAACAAGGTGGCGGAGATAGCCTCTCGAGAAGGTCCGGCAGGTGTAGCAGGAGCATCGCTCCTCCACAGGTGAGGGATCCTCCCTGTACTGGGCATTACGTATGTTCAGTCGTCCT
>JBAVWD010000290.1:0-7423 GCA_049697655.1 Anaerolineae bacterium
GGCGTTGCCAATCCCTGCCACCACGGCTTGATTGGTCAGTAGGCCCTTGATCTCCCCCCTGCGCCGCCGCAGTCTCTCTCGGAACACTGCCACGGTCAGTGCGGGATCAAGGGCGTCAGGACCCTGCCAGGCGAAGCCAGGGACAAGTCCTTCGTCAAGCGTCAGGTAGACCTTACCCATCGACTTGGGGTCCACATAGCGTAGATCCATACCGCTGGAGAGGTGGAGGATCACAAACGTCTTGGCTGGACGCCGCTCGTGCGGAGGACAGTAATGCATTCGTCCCGCCAGCATCGGGTTGACCACGATCACGTGTCCGGTCTCCAGGTCAAGAAGCAAGAACTTCCCCCTCCGCCTGACGCGGGAGAGCAGCTTGCCTTGTAGAGTCACGGCCAAATCATCTGAGACGAGTGTGCGCACCACGAGTGGCCGTAGCACCTCTACCGATTCGATCCGCTGACCAGGCAGCACCCCCTCCAGGTACTCCTTGATAACCTCCAGATCGGGGATCTCAGGCATGCTTTTGCGTCCCGATGGAAAACGCGTCGACCAGATCTGGCGGGAATCGCCGCACGCGCCCGTCCCGATCCGTACAAAAGTGCTTCGTATGCCCCGTGACCAGGAGCTGCCCTGTGTCCTGCATCAGCACCTCGTAGTGCATGGTGACGCTTCGGCTGCGAGCCTCCGCCACCCAAGTCCTGACCACCACCACGTCGTCGTATCGTGCCGGAGATACGAATCTGGCGTCCACTGCCGTCACCGGAAGGTACAGGCCCTGCTCCTCGAACTCGCGGTAGTTGCCGCCCCTCTGCCTCATGAACTCGCCACGGCCTACCTCGAACCACACAATGTAGTTGGTATGATACACGATGCCCATGGCATCAGTTTCTGCGTAGCGGACCCGCAGACAAGTCTCGACCACATCATTCCCGTCCATACTCTCTCCCCTTGGCCATGAAACTGACTCCTGTGGCCATCATATCACACTTGGCACATGTTGTCAACGCACAGAGCCATCGACCGAGGGAGGTCCGGAGAACACCAGGGCCCTTCAACGTGCGAATGTGGTTCTCCCAGGTCCACTTCCAGCTCGGTAAGGTTCTAGCGCACCAGCCGACCCTCATGGATTCTCAGGAATACAACCCCGGCAAGGATCATCAGGCTGCCGCCCAGCTGCATGCCTCTGAGACGCTCGCCCAGCAGCACATAGGCGAGCGCTGCGGTGAAGAGTGGCTCCACGGTAAGGATCAGATTGGCGACGCTGGAGGGCAGGTAGCCCAGGCTGACGTTGTACAGCCCGAAGCCAGCCACCGTGGGCCCAGCCGCCAGCAGGAAGAGAATGGCCCAACCGCCCAGGGCGCTACCCAACCACAAGAGGTTGGACGGTCCGGTATCGAAGCCAGGCACGAAGCCCGCTGGCAGCAGGTTGAAGAGCAGCAAGAAGAGTGCGGCAAAGCCGAAGGTGTACAGTACGGTCGTCCAGGCATTCAGCCCACGCTGTGACGCAGAGCGGCCCATCAGGCTGTAGATGGAATAGCATAGGCCCGAGAGGGTCCCGGCCACCACACCTACCAGGCTGGCACGCCAGGCCGCCTGGTCCAAGGCTCCAGAGACCAGGAAGCAGCCTCCCAGGCAAAGGGCGACCGCCAGGAGCTTGATCCAATCCAGGCGTTCCTTGAGAAGCCACCAGCCCAACAGCGCGGTGAATCCTGCTGAGCAGTAAACGAGAACGGTGGAGAGGGCCGCGCCGACCAAGGAGACCGAGAGGGTCCACAGCGCGTTGAAGATGGCCAGCGTGAGGCCGTACAAGATCAGATAGAACAGGTGATGGCGCTTCACCCGTATCAGCACGGGCCGCAGCAGACCCAGCATGCACAATAGAGTGAGAGTCACAAAGCCGTCTCGCCAGAAGGCCAACACCAGGGGAGGCATGCGGTAGGACTGAGTGAGGTGGCGGATGAAGATAGCGGTGGTCGACAGGATGGCCGCGCTGACCAGGGCGGTTACATAGCCACGAGTGAGACTGGTCCTGGCGGCCACAGAGGCTGGCTTCCCACCAGATTCCTCGAGGTGCTCCGTCGATCGCACGATGGAGGCCTACTGTGATTCCTCGAGGAACCCCTTGATCAGCGCCTCGATCCTCTCTTGAGGCTCACTCGACACATCGAACCAGCGGATGGTCTCTTCATCCAACCGAAACCACTTGTACTGCTGCCTCACCAAGCGATGGGTCTCGCTCTTGATCCTCTGAACAGTCTCTGCCAGTCCCAGCTCCCCCCTCAAGTACATCAACACCTGGCGATAACCCAGACCAGACATAGCAGGAAGATCGCGGCTGTACGCACTGGCCAGCAACCCTTCCACCTCAGCCACCAGGCCTCTTTCGATCATACTGTCTACGCGATCATCCACGCGGCGGTAGAGTCGCCCGCGTTCCATGGTCAGGCCGATCTTCAGGATCCTGTACGGTGGCTCCTTGCGCTCCTGCAGGACAGAGATGCGTTCCTTTGTGGTTTCGTACACCTCCAGGGCCCTAATTACCCTCCGCACATTGCGAGGATCTATGCTGTCAGCCGCCTCGGGGTCCAACTGTCCGAGTCGAGCATGCAGCACTGCCGCCCCCTTCCTGTGGGCCTCTTCCTTCAGGTGCTGTCGCAGTCGAGGATTGGGCTCGACCCGCGGAATGGCAAAGCCCTCCAACACCGCACGAACGTACAGACCAGTGCCGCCAACCAGGAAAGGTACCCTACCTCTATGGAGCACATCTTCGATCGCGTCATAGGCCCTGTCCTGATATTGGGCCAACGTGAACTGCTCGTCCGGGGCAACGATATCCACCAGATGGTGAGGGACCATCGACCGCTGTGGGGCGGTGGGCTTGTCGGTGCCGATGTCCAGGCCCTTGAATACCTGGCGTGAGTCTGCGGACACTATCTCGCCCCCCACCTGCTGGCACAGCGCTATGGCATACCTCGTCTTGCCAACGCCGGTTGGCCCTACGATGGCGATCAAGGGCGAAGGGATGGCTGCCATTACTTCACTCCTCGACAGCGCTCTTGAGCAGTTCCACCTGCTGCACTCTGCCCCCGCTGGACATCAGAATGGAGACGACGTCAATCCTCCAATCAAGGGGCAGCGAGTTGTGCTCTTGCAGGTACGTTTCAGCTACTTCGATCAGCTTCCTCTTCTTGGCTAAGGTGATGGACTCCACCGGCAAGCCGTGACTGCGACCCCGCCGAGTGCGCACCTCGACGAAGGCCAGGCACTCCCCATCCAGAGCGACGATGTCCATCTCGCCCGCGGCGCAGCGGTAGTTCATCTCGCAGATGACCCAACCCAGCTCCTCCAGATGCGCAGCAGCCAGCTGCTCGCCCCGTCTGCCAACCTGGGCTGCGGTCTGCTCTGGGCTGCGCCTGGCACGTTGCACCTGTCCGTCACTCGCCACCAACCGCACGGGGGCGTAGGTGAACCGATGGATGGGGCATGGGCCCTTTCGGTACAGAGCCTCACGGTGTCTTGACGTGCCGTACCCCTTGTGCTGGGCGAAGCCATACCCCGGGTAGACCTCGCCCAGGCCAACCATCATGCCGTCCCTGACAACCTTGGCCACGATGGAAGCGGCAGCGATGGAAACGCACCGGTCGTCTCCTCCGGGTATACCTTCGTGGGGCAGACCGCGGTAGGCCAGGGGGAAGCCGTCTACAAGGAGATAGTCGGGAGGAAGAGGCAGGCGGTCCAGGGCCCTGCTCATAGCCAGCCTGGTGGCCGGTACGATGCCCAGAAAATCGACTTGAGCTGCGCTGGCCACCCCCACACGAAAAGCAGCCCCTATTCTACAGATGCGGTCGTAAAACTCGGCGCGGCGGCTGGCTGTAAGGCGTTTCGAGTCGCGTATGCCGGCCAACTCTTCGAGCAGAGTGGGGGAGTCAAGGGGAAGGATCGTCGCACAAGCCACCACCGGGCCTGCCCACGAGCCGCGGCCTACCTCGTCGAGACCGGCGATGGCACGGTACCCTTGTCTGCGGAGAGCCAGTTCTCGGTCGAGGGTCGGTCCGCTCTCCATAGAGGATTCTCACCATACAACAACAGCCCCGCAGCTCAACACAACGAGAGCCTGCGGGGTCAGCAGATGGGCGATTCCCATGGTCGCGAGGCGAGCACAGCAGCCAGAAACGACCTAGCTTGCTGGCTTGTCCTCGAAGCGCTTTTCTCTCAACCTGGCGGACTTGCCTGTGCGACCGCGGAGGTAGTAGAGTTGCGCCCTGCGCACGTGCGAGTGTCGCAGAACCTCTATCTTGGCGATACGGGGCGAGTGAAGCGGAAAGGTCCTTTCCACGCCGACGCCGTGGGCTGCGATACGCCGTACTGTGAAACTGGCATTCACCCCGCCCTTGTGGAGGCGCATCACGGTACCCTGGAAGATCTGAGTTCTTCGCTTGCCGCCCTCGAAGATCAAGATGTGTACTCTGACCAGGTCACCCGGGCGCAGCTCGGGCAGTTCCTCCTGGCTTTTAAGCTGCTGCTGCTCGACAGATGCTACTAAGTCTACCATTGCCATTCACCATCCTATGTCCAAACACCTCTTTATTGTACCAGCAGACCGCGTCTGAAGCAAATGCAACTCACCGCGGTCAACTCGCGACGATCGACCTGCGCCAGAATCGTCCCGCCTCAGCCTCGACCCTCTGCGCAGGGTCACCACTACCCGCGACCGCACTGCACCTCTGCCGAGGACTGAAGGCACTAGATTCTCCTCGCTCCCTCGACAGTCAGGACTCTCCCCACCGGGGTCTTCCTAAGCGCAGGCCCAGTCCCACGCCCGGCATCACTCGTCGATATCCAGTTTCAGGTGCAGTTCCTTCAACTGCTCCTTCGACACGGGCGAGGGGGCATCGAACATCAGGTCGGCGGCGGCGCTCGTCTTGGGAAAGGCCATTACCTCTCTGATACTCTCTTCCCCCGCCAGGATCATCACCAACCTGTCTATCCCGGGGGCTATGCCGCCGTGGGGAGGCGTACCGTACTCGAATGCGTCCAGCAGGTGGCCGAACTGAGAACGTACAAGCTCCACGGGCAGGCCCATGACCTCGAAGATCTTCTCCTGGATGTCGCGACGATGGATACGGATGCTGCCTCCTCCGATCTCGACATCGTTGCAGACGACGTCGTACTGCTGAGCCCGCGCCGCACCAGGGTCAGTGTCCAACAACGATAGATCCTCTTTCGCCGGAGCGGTGAAGGGGTGGTGCATAGCGTCCCAGCGCTTCTCCTGCTCCTTCCACTCGAAGAGAGGCATGTCCACTACCCAGACAAAGGCCAGCACATCCTTGTCACGCCACCCCAATCGCTCCCCCATCTCCAGCCGTAGCTGCCCCAAAGCCTCGGCCACTACAGGAGGCCGACCTGCAACGATGAGGATGAGATCGCCCGTTCCTGCACCCATTCTCTCTGTGATGGCATCCACCGCCTCGGAAGACAGATGCTTGCTCACGCTGGAGCGAACCCCTTCTGGCGTCAAGGCCATGGGGACCAGTCCCTGCGCCCCGTGCTGCTGCACGAACTCACCCAATTCATCGAGCTGCTTGCGAGTATAGGCGGCGCATCCAGCAACCCTGATGCCCTTCACCTGGCCTCCCTCAGCGACAGTGGAGGAGAAGATGCGGAAGCCACTGTCCCGCACTAGATCGGATAGATCCGTCAGCAGCATCTCGAAGCGCATGTCCGGCTTGTCGCTGCCGTACTTGTCCATGGCCTCCTGGTAACTAAGTCGCGGGAAAGGCTTGAAGAGAAGCCGCTTGGTTGAGACCTCTTCCACCAAAGCCGTGAACAAGTCCTCGGTCACTTGCAGGACATCGTCCTGCTCCACGAAGGACATCTCAAGATCCAGTTGGGTGAACTCTGGCTGTCGGTCAGCGCGCTGATCCTCATCACGGAAGCAGCGGGCAATCTGATAGTACCGGTCCATGCCCGCCACCATCAGCAACTGCTTAAGCTGTTGGGGAGACTGCGGCAAGGCGTAGAAACATCCAGCGTGTATCCTGCTCGGCACGAGGTAATCTCGCGCCCCCTCAGGAGTACTCTTGATGAGGATGGGAGTCTCCACCTCGACGAAACCCCTCTCATTAAGAAAGCGGCGGATGAAGCTCACCACACGATGCCTGAGCATCAGCTTGCTCTGCATTTCCGGCCGGCGCAGATCCAGATACCTGTACCGCAGTCTGAGTGTCTCGTCGGCTGATGAACCCTCACTGATGGGGAACGGTGGTGTGCGTGCTTCATTCAGAACGGCAATGGTCTCGGCCACGACCTCGATCTCGCCGGTACCCATCTCAGGGTTCTCCTGCCCGGCGGGCCGACGCCTGACCTTCCCCCATATCCTGAGCACGTACTCACCACGAACTTGAGACGCAGCCTTGTGCGCTGGCTCCGACAGCGACGGGTCGAAAACCACCTGGACCACACCCCAGCGGTCCCTGAGATCGAGGAAGATCAAACCGCCGTGGTCACGGCGTCGATTCACCCACCCCGCGAGTGTCACCTCCTCGCCCAAGTTCTTGGCGCGCAGCTCCCCACAAGTATGACTCCTCAGCACCACCCTGTCTCCTGTGTCAGTGTCTTCAGCAGCTCAGAACAGGCTGTTCCCGTTGATAGTTAAGTCGAATCTGCAGTCCAGAAAGAGAGCAGCCCGACGGCTCATGAGCATCCGGGACATGAAGATCTCGAAGTACTCCCCCACTTGAGAGACCTCGGTGTCGATGTCCAGCTCCAGGGTGATCGTCTTCTGTTCTCCGTCGACGCGCAGAAACGACCGCTCGACCGCGTAGTTGACCCGATCATGGATGTCGAAAGCCAGCATGTCTCGGTTCTGCACCCGAGAGCGGTGTACATCCGACTTGTCGGCCAGGATGACCGCAGCCGACACGTCGCTCACCGGTTCACCCCTTTCCTCTTCGTGATTGCCGATGGCGCCCATGACCAGTGCGATCTCGTCGAAATCAGCGCCCAAGCGGAGCAGGACATCTCGGGCGATGAGAGCACCAGCCCAGTCATGCTCATCCCGGTAGATGACGTTGCCAATATCGTGGAGGTAGCCCGCGATTTCCGCCAGTTCCGTCCTTCGCTGGGGGAAACCGAGCCGCAGCAGCACATTCTGCGCGATGTTGCCCACCAGACGGGCATGACGTTGACCATGCTCGGTGTAGCCGAGAAGATCCATCTGCTCGTTTCCGCGCGTCAGGTAGGCCTGGACTTCTTCATCCCTCTCTAGTAGCTGCGCAGTGACCAGCGAGTTGGCGCCCCTCTGGTCCGTGGACGCGCTTCCGTTGAGACTTGAACCGCCAACCGTCCTCAGGTCTGTCATTCTCTCATCCATCTACGCCGCATACCGCGCACTCCCGACGCCTCAACCTGGATCGACGTGCAC
>JBAVWD010000291.1:0-12295 GCA_049697655.1 Anaerolineae bacterium
CTCATATTGGGCGTAAGGTTCTCGGCGGTGGGTTCGAGGGGATGGAAGGCAGCCATTTACCCTCCCGGAGATTCGGAACCTCCGGGTGGGTTGAGGCAGGATTTGACAAGGTCCCACATTGCTGGTAGACTAAAAAAGCTGGGGCGCATTCGTCTAGTGGCCCAGGACACCGCCCTCTCAAGGCGGAGACAGGGGTTCGACTCCCCTATGCGCTACCTTGATGGTCCCAGCCACATTAGAAGTACGCCGCGTTCGTACCTCGCACCCGGCAGTTGTGGCCTCCTCGCCAGGCATCCCCTCCCTTACGCCACGTCGATTGGCTCCCTGGTTCGATCTGTGCCGGGGGCTGAGCTGGATGGGATACACTCCGGGCCGCATTTGACAGTGAGCCGCGGGGGAGCTATAATTGGAATTTGAACATATAACCGCCACTGTTTGCAGAGGGTTATCATGCCCAAACGTACGTATCAACCCAAGAAGAGAAAGCGACAGAGATCTCATGGATTCCGGACCCGCATGCGGACACCTGGGGGACGCAGAGTACTCAAGGCACGTCGGCAGAGGGGACGCAAGAGGCTGACTGTTTGATCTGTCGCCAGATGACAGGATTCCGGCCGCGACCGCGCCATGGACAGGAAACACCGGCTGAGAGACAATCAGCGGTTCCAATGCGTCAAGAAGGAAGGTCGGTCGTGGTCACATCTCCTCTTGGTGCTCTGCGCGCTGCCGAACGGACTGGAGTATAGCCGTTTCGGCTTTTCTGTGAGCAAGCGGGTCGGCAAGGCGGTGGTCCGCAACAGAGTCAAGCGATTACTACGCGAGGCGACAAGTGCCCGGGAGACCCTGGTCGTGCCGGGTCAGGATCTGGTTTTTATCGCCCGCAGCCCAGTGGGGGAGGCCGGTTATCTGGAGGTGGACCGGGCCGTAGAGCAACTGTTGACGCAGGCCGGACTGCTGCGTGTTCCATAGCGGGCCTGAGTTGTGCCCGCGAGGCCTGGAGATGAGATTGTTCGTCCTGTCGAGCATCCGCCTGTACCAGAGGTTCATGTCCCCAGCGCTTTCTCCTTCCTGCCGCTTCGTGCCCTCGTGCTCACACTATACCTATGAGGCGATTGAGAGGTACGGCGTCGTCAAGGGCGGCTGGCTAGGCATCAGGCGCTTACTGCGATGTCACCCTCTGCATCCTGGGGGGTACGACCCGGTACCTTAGGTGCGGAGAGTCTTGGAGGAGACCTGTCCTTGAGAGATAAGAAGACGAGGAATTTCAGGCGGGCTGCGCTATGCTGTGCGCTGCTGTTGCTTCCGGTTTTGGTGGCGGGCTGCGGCGGCGGCGCTAGGGCCATGGGTTGGTCCGCGCCTGTGGTGGACAACGGAACTCTGTACTTCGGATCGAAGATGGGGAAGCTGTATGCCCTCGATATCGAAACACAAGAAACGGTGTGGTCCTTCCCCGCCGAAGGAGCACTGGCCGGTATCTATTCAACGCCGGTGATACGCGATGGTTCGCTGTTCTTCGGTTCCTACGAGATTGCGACCACGTCCTTCCTGATCTTCCAGAACCAGGACATCCAGGGTCGGGGTTATGCGCTGGAGGTGACCGAAGGGGAGGAGGATTGGCATTTTCCAAAGGATACCTCCCAGGACCCGGAGCCATTTCTGGGATCACCAGCGTTGGGGGGGGGCCTAGTCTATTTCACCTCCGCGGATGGGAGTGTGTTTGCCCTGGAGATGGAGACAGGTTCCCTGAGGTGGTCGTTCGAGGCGGGCAAGGAGATCTGGGCCGCCCCGGCCTGGAACGACGGGACGTTGTACGTCGGTTCCGCTGATAAGAATCTGTACGCCTTTGATGCAGCCACGGGCGACCAGAGGTGGCACTTCACCGCCGGGGGGGCGATATACACCACTCCCTATATCAACGGAGACCTGGTTTACTTCGGGGCCTTGGACAACAAGGTGTACGCCGTCAACGCGGAGAGCGGAGCCGAGGTTTGGACCTATCAGACCGGGAACTGGGTCTGGGCTGGGCCGGTGGAGAGCGGAGGTCTGCTCTACGCAGCTTCCCTGGATCATTCCCTGTACGCCTTGGATGCTGCCAGCGGCGCGCTGAGGTGGGCGTTCGAGGCTGGAGCCATGCTCCCCGCCTCGCCCGCGATAGCCGACGGTGTCGTATACCTGGCGGCCAGGGAGGCTGGCGTGTACGCCTTGGAGGCCGAAACAGGTGGACAACTGTGGCATTATCCCGAAGAGGGGGTCCTGACGGTATTGGCCTCACCCGCGGTGGCAGATGGACTGGTCTACGTGAATGCGGACGACGGCAAGTTGTATGCCCTGGACTCGGCGACCGGGAAGCTCCAATGGGAAGTAGCCCCCGGTGCGGAGGAATGACGGGAGGGTGCTGAATGCCCGGAGTGACTGAACTCTGGAACCTGGTGGTCATGGAGCCGATGCTCAATCTGCTGATGCTCCTGTATCGTGTGCTCTTCAGCAACTTCGTTCTGGCCATCATCGGGCTTACCATTGCCGTGAGGCTACTAACTTTCCCCCTCACGCAGCGGCAGATACGGTCCATGAAGGCCATGCAGGATTTGCAGCCTGAGATCCAGAAGCTGCAAAAGAAGTTCGCCAAGGACCGGGAGAAGCTGTCAGCGGCGACGATGGAGCTATATAAGGAGCATGGCGTCAATCCCATGATGGGCTGTCTACCGATGCTCGTCCAGATGCCCATCTGGATTGGGCTGTATCAGTCCATATACCAGGCCCTCGGCAGCACGCCTGAGCAGTTCATCGTGCTGTCTCAACGTCTGTACCATGGTATTCCCTTCATGTACGACCTGGCAGCTCGTTCCCTGCCGCTGAACAGCCGGTTCTTATGGATGAACCTCGGCCGCCCTGACCCATACTACGTGCTGCCCATACTCGTCGTGGCCACCTTCTGGCTCCAGCAGAAACTGACCGCCCAGCCCGCCGCCGATCCGTCTCAGGCCCAGATGAATAAGACGATGCAGATGATGATGCCTCTCATGTTCGGTGTTATCACGTTGCAGGTCGCCTCGGGGCTGGCGGTATACTGGGTCGCCTCAGGTGCGTTGCAGATACTCCAGCAAGGCTTCACCACAGGTTGGGCTGATGTCCTGAAGGCACTGCCCGCAGGTCTGCCAGGGCTTCCCAAGGGAGAGGAAGCGAAGAAGGATGCAAGAGGGAAGAAGAAGCGTTGAGGTCTCGGCCCGAACCGTTGACGAGGCGATAGACAAGGCCCTCGAGGAGCTAGGCGCCGATCTGAACCAGGTGGGGACTGAGGTGCTGTCTCAAGGCAGCCGCGGCATTCTGGGGCTGGGGGCAGAGCAGGCGAGGGTCAGGGTGACCATCGTCGGGGCACCGGAGTATCCAGTAGAAGAGGCAGCGGAGGAGTCCTGGGAGGCCAGGGAAGAGGTCTCCAAGGTCGCCGTTGAAGTGCTCGGAGATCTGCTGAGGCATATGGGGATCCAGGCCTCCGTTGTTGTGCGGGAACCCTCGGATGACAGATCCATGCCGGTGGTGCTAGACGTCCAAGGTGATGACCTGGGGATACTCATCGGCCGCCAGGGGGAGACCCTGCGGGACCTGCAATACATCACCAGATTGATCGCCAGCCGAAAGCTCGAGCGTTGGGTGAATGTCGTGGTGGATGTGGCAGGCTACAAGAAACGCCGGGAGAGAGTGCTGACGGAGCTGGCAGAGAGAATGGCCGAACGCGTGATAGCCGACGGCCGTCCTCTGACCCTGGAGCCGATGCCGGCGCACGAGCGCCGCATCGTGCACATGGCTCTGCGCGACCACAAACAGGTGACCACGGAGAGCACGGGAGAGGGCACGCGCCGCAAGGTGGTGATCTCACCCGCGCCAGAAGTGTGACTTACCCCCCGCAACTGAGTCGAGACCACGCTGTCGAGCTATGGCATGAAGATCACTCGCGCCGAGGTGGTACACATCGCCGACCTGGCGAGGTTGGAGCTAGCTGACGACGAGATCCAGCGACTCCAGGCCGATCTATCCCAGATCCTGGAGTACGTGGATCAACTGAACCAACTGGACACCACCGAGGTTCCCCCCACCGCGCACGTAGTGGCGCGGGAAGACGTGCTGCGAGAGGACGTGACCAGGCCCTCCTTGCCCCCGGAGGAGGTGCTCTCTAACGCTCCCCAGGCGGAGAGAGGCTACTTTCGTGTCCATGCCGTTCTTCCCAAGGGGGAGCAGTGAGCCTCCACCGTCTCACCATCCACCAAGCCCACGAGCTGCTATGCCAGCGCGAGGTCTCTGCCGTCGAGCTCGCCGAATCCGTACTGGCGCGCATCGAAGAGTGTGACCAGGAGATCAAGGCGTATATCACCGTCACGCCCGAAATCGCCCTGGAGCAGGCCGCGCGAGCAGACGAGCGCATTGCCAAGGGCCAGGCCGGTCCCCTCACTGGTATCCCCGTGGCCATCAAAGACAATATGTGCACCAGGGGCGTGCGCACCAGCTGTGGCTCGAGGATACTGGAGAACTTTTCCCCACCTTACACTGCTACTGCCGTCCAAAGGCTCTTTGACGAGGGCGCCGTGCTGGTCGGGAAGACCAACATGGACGAATTCGCCATGGGCTCGTCAACCGAACACTCGGGGTTCTTCCCCACGCATAACCCCTGGGACCCCTCGCGCGTGCCTGGTGGCTCCAGCGGCGGGTCGGCCGCAGCAGTAGTGGCCAACGAGACGCTGTTTGCCCTGGGATCGGATACGGGCGGCTCCATCAGACAGCCCGCGGCGATGTGCGGCGCGGTGGGCTTCAAGCCGACGTACGGGCGCGTCTCCCGGTATGGCTTGATCGCCTTCGCGTCTTCGCTGGACCAGATAGGTCCCTTGACCAAGGATGTGACGGACTGCGCTCTGGTGCTGAACGCTTTGGCCTTCCACGACCCCCTGGACTCCACCTCGGCGTCTGAGCCCACGCCTGACTACACGTCGTATCTGGTGGAAAACTTGGCGGGGGTGGTCGTGGGCGTGCCCACCGAGTACTTCGCGGCTGGCCTTGACCCTGGGGTGGAAACGCGGGTTCGTCAGGCCATCGCCCAGCTGGAAGAGCTGGGGGCACAGATTCGTGAGATCTCCATGCCGCACGAGCGGTACGTGGTGGCCACCTATTTCCTCACCTCCTGGTCGGAGGCCAGCGCGAACCTGGCCCGATATGACGGTCTGAAGTACGGGCTCTCCGCACCGGATGCCCGGAACATCCGTGAGGCCCAGAGCAAGGCGCGAGGCAGGGGCTTTGGGACCGAGGTGAAGCGGCGCATCATGCTGGGCACCTACGCTTTGAGTTCCGGGTACTACGACGCCTACTACCTGAAGGCTCAGAAGGTGCGCACGCTGATCAAGGAGGATTTCGACCGCGCCTTCTCCGAGGGGGTGGATGTGATCGTTGGGCCAACGTCACCCATCGTGGCCTTTGGCCTCGGCGAGAAAGTCGATGATCCCCTGGAGATGTACCTGGCCGACCTGTACACCATCCCGGCGAACCTGGCCGGGTTGCCAGGCATCTCCATCCCCTGCGGTTTCCATGAAGGGCTGCCAGTAGGTTTCCAGATCATGGGACGCCCCTTTGCCGAAGGCACAGTGCTCAGGGTGGCTCACGCCTACGAGCGCAGCACAGACCAGCATTCTCGGAGGCCTAACTAGGACCTCGCATTGTCCGGCGCTATCCGCCGCCGGCCTGGCTGCGCACCTCGGTCACGAACAGATTGAGGGCCAGGGTTGGCTCCATCTCCCCGCTCTTCACCGCCGCATCCACTTCGTGCAGTTGCCTGAAGATAGCTTCCAGTTGTAGGATGGAGAAATTGGCGGCCTGAGCGGTGCTCTTCTTCACCACGTAGGGGTGCAAACGCAGCAGCGCCTGGATGTCCTTCACTGACGTCCCCTTGGCCAGAAGTTCCTTGACCTGGATGAGGATCCTGAACTGCCTGGTGATCATATTCAAGAGGTAGAGGGGATGCCGGCCGCCTTCCAGAAGCTGCTCCAGCAGCTCCATGGCCCGGCATGTATCCCTCTTGCCCAGCGCATCCACCATGTCAAAGATGTTGGCCTCCTGGGCGTAGCTGACCAGTAGCTGGACGTCTTGCTCGGTGACGGCCCTCTCGGGACCCACGTAGGTCAGCAACTTGTCTATCTCATGAACCAGTAGACGCAGGTCGCTGCCCACAAACGCGGCCAGGACCTCGATGGCCGCTCTCTCTATCCGACCCCCCTTCTCCTCCACCCGTTCGGAAATCCAGCGACTGAGTTCGCCGGACCGCAGAGGGGTGAACTCGTGCTCGTGCCCGTGGTCGCTATGGGAGACGATCTTGTGGATGGGGTTGCTCTTCTTGATCTTGTGGTCCTCGATCAGCACCAGCCGCGTGCTCTCTGGCAGGCTATTGACGTACGCCTCGAACTGCTCCAGAAAAGCGGGGCCTTCCTCCGAGTTGTCGGCGGCGATGCCCGTGTCTCGCTCGAAGCGAGCGGCCAGGTCATTGACAATCACCATCCGCTTCTCGGAGAGAAAGGGCAGGGCGTCGCAGACGGAGATCAGTTCATCCAGCGTCAGCCGGCGACCGTTGAGCTCGGTGGTGTTGAGGGCCACGGTGGTGAGGTCGCCCAGCTTGGCTTTCATCGTCGCCAACTGGAGGGAACGCCGATACTCGTCTGCACCGTGGAAGAGATAGAACATGGACGATCCTAAGAGCCCTGCTAACTGGAGTGCTCCAGCGAGACCCTGTGGATGGTCAGCCGGCCCACTCCTTGCCGTGTGACCTCCGCTATCCTCAGGCCAGAGACCTCCGCGGACGTGGTAATCTGTTCCTGTACGATCAGTCCCAGTGGCTGGGCGATGGTGATCGCCAGAGTGGCCGCCAGGAAAAAGCGGGGAAGATTGCTCAGACGGGGGCGGGACCTGCCCACAGCCAGGAACGTGGCTAACCCGGCGAGAAGGCCGGCGACGACGAGGTTCGTCCCGCAGCGGGGATGAATAGCCAGCTCGGCCTGACCAGCCTGAAGACGGCCGATGGCCTCCGCAGTGGTGTCGGCCAGCGTCTTGGTGTCCACACTCCCGTAAACGTGGAAGCCGTCAACGGTGGTGCGGGCCACCGCGCTGAGGTAAGGCTGTCTTTGGGCCAGGAGGTGCATCGTCGCGTGTTCCACGCCATGGTTCCGCCTCAAGGTTGCTATGAAGGGGAGTTCAAGCAAGCCCATCTTTCATCCTTTCCGTGCTTCGCCGATCTCACTTCTCGTCGCTTCGACCGCTAGGCCTGGCCGTCCGCAGGGGAACCTTCCCCCCAGGGAGAGGCGCGGTTTACTGGGTCGCCTCCTCCAGGGCTTGAAGATCATTCTGCATCGCTTCCAGTTCAGCACCGTAGCCTGCCCAGTCCCCCTCCTGGAGATACTCCTGTGCACGCTCGTAATGTTCCATGGCCGAGAGCGCCAGATCGTGGGCATTCGACGGCTCCGTTGGTTCCACCTCCTCCGGGGGCGGCGTCACGGGCGCACCTCCGAAACTGGCCAGCGCCTCATCCAGAGTAGTGGTCATGATGATGCGGTCTCCTGAGGCCACGATCACTCGTTTCAGTTCTGGTAGTTGGCCCGTCTCCGCCTGGAGGTAGAGGGGTTCCACGTAGAGCAGTGAATGCTCGATGGGAATGACCAGCAGGTTGCCTCTGATGACCTGGGAGCCCCGCTGGTTCCAGAGGGAGAGTTGGCTGGAGATCACAGGCTCCTGGTCGATGCGAGCCTCGATCTGGAGGGGACCATAGACCAGCTCCTGCTTGTTGAACTTGTAGAGCAGGAGTTTGCCATAATCCTCCCCGTCACAGCGAGCCGCCATCCAGGCCACCATATTCTGCTTGTTGGCCGGAGTGAAGGGCTGGATGAGTACGAACTCCTGCATCTCCTGGCCTGGCAGCCTCAAAATCACGTAGTACGGTTCCATGGGCTGCTCGGTGCCGCCGGATACATCGTGGGCCGTTGCCCAAAGGTCCTCCTTGTTGTAGAAGACCGTGGGGTTCTGCATGTGGTAGGTGTTGTTCATCTCTGCCTGAATCAAGAACAGGCCCTCGGGGTAGCGCACGTGTGACCTCAGGGCTGGGGGCATCTGGTCCCAGGGTTTGAACAGCGCCGGGAAGATGGCGGCATAGGCCCGGATGAGGGGGTCCTGGTTATCGACGACGTAGAATGTTACATCACCGTCGTAGGCATCTATGGTTACCTTCACCGAGTTGCGGATGTAGTTGAAGCGGTCATAGTAGGGCTGCGAGTAGGGGTACATGCTCGTGGCCGTGTAGGCGTCCTGCAACCAGATCAGTCGCCCGTCCGCGATGACCAGATAAGGGTCGGAGTCGTAGAGCAGGAATGGTGCCACCTGGCGCACGCGTTCGTGCACATTGCGGTAGAGCATCACGCGGGTCTCACGGGTGAGGTAGTTGCTCAGAACGACGGACACGTCGCCGAAGCGATAGGCGAAGGCCGCCCTCTTGAGCGGCGAATCCATCAGGACCCCTCCGTGCCCCTCATAGGTCGTGGTGATGTTCTGATCTCCGCTGGGATAGTCGAACTCCTCGATGGTGCTGTTGACGAAGACGTAGCTGTCCGTCTTCTCGCCGTGGTAGATCTCCGGGCGGGTGATCTCCAGCCCGGGCACGGTACGAGGGGGCAGGTCCCTGACCCAGAGCTCCGGTAGGCCGTCGGAGGTGACCTCGTTGACGGGGCTCAGCACCAGGCCGTAGCCGTGGGTGAACTGGAGGTGCTCGTTCAGCCAGGTGCGGGACTGTAACTGCTCCGTGGCCATCTCTCTCGCCGACAGAGTGACCTGGCGGTAGGTGTCGTCCAGGCTGTAGCGGTCAACGTCTACATCCACGAAGTCGTAGTACAGCCTGAACTCCTGGATCTGGGAGTAGGTGTCCCGGACAGGCCGGTAGTCCCAGAGCCTGATGTTCGTGGTCGTGGGCTCGGCGTCGGCCAGCGCCTCGGGAGTCAAGTCGGTGACCGATCCAAAATCGAGCTCCTGGATGTGGTCGATGCCGTATGCCTGGCGTGTGAACTCGATGTTGTGCTCGATGTAGGGCTGCTCCTTGAACAGCTCGTTGGGCTGCACCTGGAACTGCTGGACGAAAGCCGGGTAGAAGCCTCCCACGCCCACTGCGACGACCAGCCACAGGAACCCGCCTACGGCCAGGATCCAGGGCCAGCGGGCGAGCACTCCGCCGATGAGCAGCAAGACACAGAGGATCACGGCCCAGAAGGACAGGTTGTAGGCCAGCAAGCGGGCGTGCACATCGGTATAGCTGGCGCCAAAAGCGACCCCCTGGGAGGAGAAGAGCAGTTCCCAGGCGCTCAGCTTGTATCCCCAGGCCACCACCAGGAGGAAGAGCGCCCCCAGCCCGGCCAGGTGGAGGGTGTTCTTGCGTGTCAGCCATAGACTGAACTGGCGCCACGAGGCCAGTTGCACCAGGAGGTAGAGCGCGGCGCTGCCCACCAGAGCGAAGAGGATGACCTCCATCATCCAACTGCGCAGGAAGCGATAGACGGGGAGGGCGAAGACGTAGAGGCTGACGTCCTGCGAGAAGATGGGGTCTCGCACGCCGAAGGCCTGCTGGTTGAAGAAGAGCAGCAGGTCATCCCATTGGCTGACGGCCCCCAGCCCGTTCAGCAGGCCGAGAATCACGACCGCGGCGATGACCACCAGGTTGATGGTCCGGGCAGGCAGGTAGTACTGCTTCCCGAAGAGAAAGAAGCCTCCCCAGCCCGACAGCTTTCTGGCGATGAATAGGTTGCCCAGTAAGAAGGCCACGAAAAAGAGAGTGAAGGCGAGGAAGACCGCCACTTTAGCCTGGAGCGCTGTCCAGAAGACCGAGCTGAGGCCCAGGTTCTCGAACCACAACAGGTCGGTGTAGAACCCGGACAGCATCATGAACAGCAAGAAGAGCAGGACGAAGATGGCGATGACCAGCAGAGCGATCTTTCTGACCGTGTTCATGTTGGACTCCTTCCAGGGATTACGACCTATTGTAGGCGCTTCTCCCTTGTGGCGCCAACCGTGCCCCTGCCCCCACCCGCACAGCGCCGCCCCCGGTGATTCCCCTCCCTTGAGGGGAGGGTGAAGGGCCGGTGCCACCCTCACCTCCACTCCTCCCCCGTTTGTAGTGCGCGCTTTAGCGCGTCCTAAAGGGCTGAAGCCCTCACTACAAACATGTCTCCCACCCGATTGGGGGGAGGTATGCCAACGCGACCTTGCGAACCCGACTTGACAGATTACAGCAACTATGTTATAAGGTGCGTGACAATAGAAGAACCACACACGCCGCCTGTTCCTTATCATGCACAACGGCGGGCAGGCACCCGCAGAGCGGTTCGATGGCCAACTCTGCACAGCAAGGCTCATCGCGCGGTGCAACGGTGAGCATCTGTGTGTGCCACGGAGAAGGGCTGTCCGTGCAGCCGGCGCCGCTCGCGATGTGGTTAGCTGGAAGAAGGCGGACGACGAAAGGGAGTAGGACGAGAAGCCCGCTGCCCTTTGTGCTCGTCATAGTCATCGGGTCGGTCGGTTGCACGTGTCTTTCGCTGCTCCCTTACCCCCCAGGAGACCTAATCTGCCTTGAAGCTCCATATTCGCCTCTGCCGCCGACTTTTCAGGACTCCGGGCTGGTAGGTACATGGGAAACTGAGTATGGTCGGAGCATTGACAGGCTGACGCTCGGAGCCGATCATACATTCCAGCAACTGTACGAGGATCGTTATGCGCCCGAGTATGTGTACCATAGCCCGCCGGGCAACTGGTGGGTGGAGCGCCTTCAAGATGGGCAGGTGCGTCTTCATCTGGAAGGGGCGCGCTACTGTCTGGACGGAATCAAGATCGCCGAACGCGAAGGCCTGGAATCGTACGGTGAGCCAGACCCACCGCCTATGCCATTCTTCGACCCCATTGCCGAGGAGCTCGTGTTCATGGTCGGGAAACTCGTCCTGAACGTGCGGGTCGATTCCTCTGGAGAGCTCCTGCTCCACC
This sequence comes from Anaerolineae bacterium, assembly GCA_049697655.1. Taxonomy (GTDB): domain Bacteria; phylum Chloroflexota; class Anaerolineae; order UBA7937; family B3-Chlor; genus JAUVXJ01. The sequence goes on from JBAVWD010000291.1 coordinate 11,038, forward strand.
ACTTATGGATGTACCACGATGAGGGTTTTGCGATGACCGGCTGCGAGAGGGATATCTTCCGCCGCGTCGAAACGCCTTGATCTCAACCAGGTGGGGTTGTACCGGATGGCAACAGCCAAACTAGTCGCGCCGGTCATGGCCCTGGCAGCCTGGGTCATCGCCGCGTGCGTCGGCTGCGGCGAACCACCGCCGGTCGACATGAGCTTGCTCACCGGCGAACCATGCGAGCCGCCATGCTGGCAGGGGCTCACGCCTGGCGTCTCGACCGAGCATGAGGTGTTAGAATATGCTGCAAGCAGCTACCGTCTCGCTGACTCCTATCGGGACACATCTGCTGGCAGAACTGTCATTCAATGGCAGACTCATTGCGCCGTGACCCAGCGGGTTGACAATTTCCTGCTCATAAGAGACGACGTGTTGACCGTCATCATGGTGTGTCTCGACTATGAGTTTACCTTGGAACAGTTGCTGGAAACGTATGGCCCCCCAGAGAAGTTCAGAGCCAACTGGAAAGGGGGATCGAGCATAGACGCTGAAGTCATACTCTTTCACCCAGCTCTGGGGCTCACATCGCGATTGGAATTGAAGCCCTCTGATGGGAGTTACGAGCTGCGGCCGCAGAGCAAAGTGATGCGGGTGTGGTACTTCGCACCCACGTCGCTGGACGGGCTCTTCAATGTGGCAGGTTGGGTTCCTTTTCCAGACAAGAGGGAAGACGCGGAGATCGTACTGCAAGACTGGCAGGGCTACGGATTGATAGAACTGATTCCCTGACCTTCACCGAATGGATCGGAGCCACCCTCGGCGGGCAACGGATCGCGACCACATGGCGGACGGATTCCTCGAGCGACACAGATCAGTGAGCACAGTGGCCTTCCTGGCGCTGCTTGTACTGCTGGCGCTCACTTGCGTCTACTTGGGACTTACGGGTGGAATGGGTTCCATTCCTTGTCCCACGCCCGCCTTTCCCATAGAGGACCTGCTACTCGACGAATCGGCGTTCCCAGAGGGCTGGCGAGCCGACAGGCCTTTCGATCCGGAGAAGAGCATACCCGCCGAGCAGATTGTGCTCGATTTTCATACGGAAAAGTGTCACCCCCTCATGGTCGGGGCTAGCCACAGAGTTGAGCGCTTCTATGGCGGGGCCGACTCGGCGTCGGAGGCATACCCGGGCGAGGTTGCCTATTGGCTCTCTCCTAACTGGGGGGACTGGAGCATTCCCCCTGAACTGTCATACGAGAGTCGGGTGGCCGATCAG
>JBAVWD010000292.1:0-2415 GCA_049697655.1 Anaerolineae bacterium
AACCACCGATGACCAGTCATTACCCTCCCGGAGGTTTGGAACCTCAGGGAGGGTTTACGCCTAGACGTTGTGCCGTATACGGGATAAGCCCGCCAGCCTCCATGATGCTCATGATAAACGGCGGGAAAAGTGATGTGCGATAGGTTGATCCCGTCCGAAGGTTGTAGACCGTGCCGCCCTCAAGATCTACTCGCAGTTGGTCACCTTGTTCCGTCGCCTCCACCGCCTCTCCGCACTCCAGAATCGGCAGACCGGTGTTGATGGCATTCCGGTAGAAGATACGCGCATAGCTCTTGGCGACGACGCACGACACTCCGCAGCCTCTGATGGCCAGTGGCGCGTGCTCCCTGGATGAGCCACAGCCGAAGTTCTCCCCCGCGACGATGACGTCCCCCGGCCGCACCTCGTCTGCGAATTCGGGCGACACGCCCTCCATGCAGTGCCGCCCCAGTTCCTCTGGCGTCGACGCGCTGAGGTATCGCGCCGGGATAATGACGTCAGTATCGATGTCGTCCCCGTATTTCCACGCTCTTCCTGTCATTTGTCTATGGAAACACCTCTTGCGGCCCCATGATACGGCCCTTTATCGCAGACGCTGCTGCCACAGCGGGCCCAGCGAGATACACCTCGCTCTCCGGGTGCCCCATACGGCCACGGAAGTTGCGGTTGGTCGTGCTCACCGCCCTCTCCCCGGCTGCCAGCACCCCCATGTGACCCCCCAGGCACGGCCCACAAGTGGGGGTGCTAACCGCGGCCCCAGATTCCACGAAGACCTCGAGGAGGCCCTCCCGCAGGGCTTCGACATACACCTGTTGAGAGCCTGGGATGACGATGCAGCGCACGTCTGGATGCACAGAACGGCCTTTCAATATCTCGGCGGCAACCCGCAGATCCTCCAGGCGCCCATTGGTGCAGGAACCTATCACCACCTGATCGATCCACACTTCGCCGGCCTCGCTCACTGGCCGGGCGTTCTCTGGCGAGAACGGAAAGGCCACCTGGGGCTCGATCAACCCCACATCGATCTCCACCACCTGCGCGTACTGCGCATCCCCGTCGGCCCAGTACTCGACGTAGGGGCGAGTTGCGCGCCCTTCCAGATAGGCCCGCGTGACGTCGTCCGGGGCGAAGAGGCCCGCTTTGGCGCCAGCCTCAATGGCCATGTTGGACATGGTGAACCGACCGGCCATGGACAGTGCCTCCACGGCAGGCCCGGTGAACTCCACGGACTTGTAGAGCGCGCCGCTGACGCCCAACTGCCCGATGGTGAACAGGATCAGGTCCTTCCCATCAACCCAGGGCCGCAGTGTGCCGTGGTAGACGATGCGCATCGTCTCTGGCACCCTCAGCCAGATCTGCCCCGTGGCCATGGCCACCGCGATATCGGTGGAGCCCATTCCAGTGGCGAAGGCCCCCAAGGCCCCGTAGGTGCAGGTATGTGAATCGGCACCCACGACGACGTCTCCTGCCACCACCAGCCCCAAGTCTGGCAGCAGCACGTGCTCGATGCCCATGCGCCCTGCATCGTAGTAGTGGGCCAGCCCCTGAGCCCGTGCAAACGCGCGCATGGCCTTACACTGTTCCGCAGACTTGATGTCCTTGTTCGGCACGAAATGATCGGCCACCAGCACCACGCGCTCTGCATCGAACACACGATCCACACCCAGCCTGCCGAACTCCTGGATGGCGATGGGCGCAGTGATGTCGTTGGCCAGGACGACGTCTACCGACACCTCCACCAGGTCCCCCGGCCACACTTCCCGCCCAGGCTGGCAGAGAGCGTCACCCTCACGGTCTGGCAGGTGGTCCGCGATGATCTTCTCGGCAAGTGTATGTGGCATGTAGGTTGGTTCTCTGCTCAGTGGACGTCTTGTGGCTGGGGGGAAGCCCCCGCCTCCGCCACCTCCGGGTCATCCGGGAGAGCGGTGCCGTCCCACTTCAGGGCATAGCCTCGCGGCTCGCCAAACTGCTCAGCGCTGGCCCCACTGCCGGCCAGCACCCGCAGTGCCCGTTTTCGGGCCTTTTCGTCCTGAGTACTCTCTGTCGATTTCATCCCTCTTGACCTCCCTTCAGCCTTGAACCCTCAGTACGATGTCGATTCGCGGCAACCTGCACGGCTCCAATCCTGTGCTTCCCGGCGCGCCGCGATCAGCCGATTGAGCGCGAAGGTATATGCCTTGGCACTGGCCACCACGATGTCTGTATCCGCTCCATGACCGCTGTACACCGTGTTTTCTGTGCCGTTGACCGGTTCATCGGCCTGTATGCGGATGGTCACCCTGCCCACGGCGTCAATCCCCTCGGTGGCAGCCTGAACAGAGAACTCGATGAGTTCGTTTCGTTCCCCTATGACCCGGTTGATGGCCCGATACACGGCATCGACTGGTCCAGTGCCGTGGTCAGCATCGCAGATAA
>JBAVWD010000293.1:0-19788 GCA_049697655.1 Anaerolineae bacterium
ATGTAGCCGTTTCTCCCCCACGAAATACGTCTTGGAAAGGTGGAACAGCGACGCGTGGCCGTTCTTGAACAGTGCCGCGCCATCAGGCTTCTCTTCTCCAGGAAGGTAGGAAGGCAGTCCCGCCTCAGCGCGGAGGTCCTCCCTGGTCGACACGCCTGCTGGCGTCGCCCCGGCCCGGAGCAAGAGGTTCCACAGCTCGGCCACCCTGCCCGCATGGACCACCAGGTCGAAGTGTTGTTCACCGTCGAACATGCCGCTGCGATACACCAGGACCTCGATCCCACATATGTCACCTGTCCAGACACGACCCTTCTCCAGCTCAGGCAACGAGCAACCAGCCTTCTCCAGTGTGTTCGAGGACTGCGGCCCGTGAAGAGACAGCACCGTCTTGCGCGACGCGCGGTCCAAGGTCTCAGCGAGATCTGTCACGATGGCTGGCCCCTGGACCTTGCGGAATATATCCTCATCGTCGAAGGTGATGTAGCAGTCCGAAAGGCCACGCAACCAGGCTTTGACCATCTCCGTGTTAGCCGCATTGGAGAGCATCAGGTATCGCTCCCGACCGCGCTCATCGGTATCCAGCCGCAGGATAGTCACGTCGTCGATGAGGACTCCATCTTTGTCCAATAGAAACGAGCGCTGACCAGAGTTGGGAGTGAGCGCGGCGACATTGTTGGTGCTCGCTTCCTGAAGGAACGGCCTGGCCCGCGCTCCACTAATCTCCAGTATGCCCATATCACTCATGTCGAAAAGAGCAGCGGAGCGGTTGGCTGCCTCCAGTTCCTCCTTCTCAGCCTGATAGTGAACGGGCACCTGCCAGCCGTGCACCTCGGCAATCTCGGCACGCAGCTTGCGATGTTCGTCCAGAAGTATGCTGGCCTTCGTGGAGCGCCGGTTCGAGAACCAGAAGTAGTGCGGATACCCGTCGTGGCGTGTGTCGCGCTCGACGCCAGCCCTGGCAGCCAACTCAGCTACTTCGGCCTTCATCTGCTCGAGGAGATAAAGGTCAATCTTGCCGCGTGGGAGATCACCTGTGAGGCCAGTGTACTGAAACGGTCTGATGTTCACCAGGATCTTATGTATGATCTCTGCCAGGTCGTCCATGTCCTGAGTGCCCAGGCCCCTCTGCGTCACCCACGGCGTGCCCAGACGGATGCCGCTAGCGTCGGCAGCGCTCTCGTCACCAGGAATGGTGTTCTTGTTCGTCACCAGACCGCACAACTCCAGGATGCGAGCCGCGATCTCTCCCTTCAATGGAGAGCCGGTCCCGGTCTCGATGGCATTCAGATCTATCACCAACAGGTGCGTATCTGTGCCGCCGTAGGCCAACCGCAGCCCTCGCTTCTGGAGCCCTTCGGCTAGAGCCACGGCGTTCTTGACGATCATCTCCTGCAACTGCTGGAACTCCTCGGTCTGGGCCAGTTTGAAGGCCACTGCCATGGCAGCGAACTTGTTCACGTGAGGACCACCCTGCTCGCCGGGGAAGACAGCGTTGTCTATCAGCGTGGCCATCTCCTCATCCGTGGTCAGAATCACAGCACCGCGAGGCCCACAAATTGTCTTGTGGGTAGTGAAGGTGATAACGTCCGCGAAACCAACAGGAGAGGCATACACGCCGCCGATCACCATCCCGGCAGGGTGAGATATGTCGGCGAACAGCTTGCAGCCCCCAGGGACGGCGTCCGCGATCTCCCGGAACTTCCCCCAGTCAGGGGCCCACGGATAGGATGTATAACCTGCGATAATCATCTTCGGCCGGTGCTCGATGGCCAGGCTCATTATCTTGTCGTAGTCCAGACGCTCGGTCCGGCGGTCAACCTCGTAGGAGACGATCCTGTAGTTCTTGCCCGAGCGGTTGTACTGGCTACCGTGGGTGAGGTGGCCTCCGTGAGCCAGGTTCATGCCCATGACGGTGTCGCCGGGCTCCACCACGGCGTCGTACACCGAGTTGTTGGCGGCTGCTCCAGACAGAGGCTGGACGTTAACGAAGATCTGGTCGGGGCCTATCTTGTCGGTGGCAAAGCATTGCGCGCAGCGCCGGCGGGCCAGCATTTCCACAAAGTGTACATAGTCGCAGCCCTTGTAGAACCTTCTGTCGGCGTACCGGCGGTAGTACGCCAGCTGATGATCGACGTCCAGCAACAGTTCCTCGTCGTCTCTGGTCATCCGTGGTGGCGGATAGCCCTCAGCATACACGTTGGTGAACACCGAACTCAGCGCCTGTCTCACCGGGAGAGAAGCAAAGCTCTCCGAGGGAATAAGGATCAGCCTCCTGGCCTGGCGTTCCTCCTCGAAGCCGATAAGGAGATCGACGTCAGGATCTACCTCGGCGATGCTCCTCCGGATCAGGAAGTCCTCCCGCTTGTCTGCCATCTACCCTCCTCAACGCGACATGGAAACGCACTCCAAGTTACACTCGCTTGGCCAGACCGGGGCAAGCGAGCGGCTAGTCCTCCACAACCCGCCAGTACTGCATCTCCCCCGCCATCCGGTCCTTCATCTGCTCGGCCAGGCTGGTGGGCACCTTCACATACATGGCCGTGGCCTCCACCGCCACCGAGCCATCGCTAAGGCGGATTTCCCCCATCCCCTCCACCGCCCGGCTCCTCACGCGCGTGATCTGACCCACCAGCGTCAATTCCTCCCCTATGGGAACAGGCTTGCGGTATCGCATCTCTGCCCTGGCTGTCATCATCCACGGCGAGGACTCGTCGAGCTCCATTGCCGCGCGCCCTATCACCTCATCGAGCAAAGCGAAGGTGATACCACCGTGGAGGACGCCGGGATAGCCCTGGTGCTCCTCGTTCGCCGTGAAGTTTGCCCAAACGCGCGCGCCATCTCCCTCGAAGATGATCTTCAGACCTATCGGATTCCGCATCCCGCACACGAAGCACATGCGAGAGTTGGGCTGTCTTCGTCTCATGTAGCTCCCCTGTCAGCGCTGTTCTTCGCTCTGTTCGCAAGCCTGTGCCCGACTAGGAATATCGGCCCACAACCAGACACGCATCCTGCCCGCCCAAGCCGAAGGAATTGGATAGTGCGACCTTGACCTCTGCCTTCCGCGCCACGTTGGGGACATAGTCTAGATCGCACTCGGGGTCTGGCGTCTGGTAGTTGATGGTGGGGTGAATAACGCCGTGCTCAATGGTCAACGCACACACGACGGTCTCCACCGCTCCAGCCCCACCGAAAAGGTGCCCGATCATGGACTTGGTCGAACTCACGGGCACCCGGTATGCATGCTCGCCGAAGACCTTCTTGATGGCCAAGGTCTCCATGGCGTCGTTGAGCACCGTGCCTGTCCCATGAGCGTTGATGTAGTCCACGTCCTCCGGTCCAATGCCAGCATCTTCCAGGGCCCAGCGGATGGCTCTCGCAGCACCCTCGGCTTTGGGGTCCGGGGTCGCCAGGTTGTATGCGTCCGTGGTCGCCGAGTACCCCAGCACCTCTGCATAGATGTGAGCGCCTCTGCCCAGGGCATGGTCCAGGTTCTCCAACACCAGCATGCCGCACCCCTCGGAGCAGACAAAACCATCTCGGTCCTTGTCGAAGGGACGACATGCCCCCTGTGGATCGTCGTTGCGAGTAGACAGTCCGCGCATGGCAGAGAACCCGGCCAGTCCAAGCTCGCTGGCGGAACTCTCCGTGCCCCCGGCGATCATCACTTGAGCTGCCCCCCGGCGTATGACCTCAGCGGCCTCTCCCACCGCCTGCAATCCCGCGGCGCAGGCGGTGGTCACCGTGTTGTTGTATCCCTTCAGACCATAAATATAAGAGACATGGAATGCCGCCATGTTCGGCACAGTGGTGACGAGATAGAACGGAGAAACGTGCTTGCCTTCAATCAAGTTGCGCACTGCCTCCTCCGTCGCATCCAGTCCTCCGATGGCCGTCCCCATCAGCACGCCGACTTGCTCGGGATCAGTCTGCTCAAGGCCGAGTTGAGCATCCGCCAGCGCCTCCCCGGCCGCCGCCACCGCCAACTGGCAGAAGCGCTCCATCCGCCGCGCTTCCTTGAACCCCATATACTCCTTGGGGTCGAAGCCCTTCACTTCCCCCCCGATTTTGGTGGGGTATTTGCTGGCGTCTATCTTGGTTAATAGATCGATGCCTGACCGGCCCTCTATCAATCCCTGCCAGGTGTCCCTCACGCTCAGCCCCAGCGGCGTGATGGCCCCCATTCCCGTGATGACCGCCCTATGGCGGATCCTCAACTGCGGCAACACGTATTTCAGCCTGTCTTCATCGAAAGCGGCCCCCTCCTCCGACGGGCTCTCCATCTCTTCGAGCTGTCTGCGCAGAGCAACCCGTACCTCAGGAGGAAGCTGTCGCAGTTGCTGGCTGAAGTCGAGCATTGGCTTCCCCTCCCCAGTCGTCGGTATGGATCTACAGGCCCGTCTCCGCCAGCGATTCGGCGATAGCGGCCAGCATCCCGCCAGCGGCGGCGCGCTGGGCGGCTCCGATTCCGTTCTTGATCGCTTTGGCGTTGGAGCGGCCATGGCCTATGAATACCACACCATCTACCCCTAGCAGTGGCACCCCTCCGGTCTCCGTATAGTCCAGGACCTTCTTCGCCCTCTGAAAGGCCGGCCTTGCCAGCATACCCCCGACGGCGGTGACCGCAGCGCTCTTGATCTCCTTCTGGATCACGCCGGTGAGGAACTTGGTCAGTCCTTCCGACAGCTTGATGATGACGTTACCTGTCAGGCCGTCGGTCACGACCACGTCAGCGAGGCCCGCTGGGATGTCCTTCCCTTCCACATTTCCAACGAAGTTGAGAGAGCTATTCTTCAACAGTTGGTAGGCCTCCTTGACCAAGGTGCTGCCCTTCCCTTCCTCCTCGCCGTTGGAGACGATTCCTACCCTGGGATCGGTGATGCCCAGTGCCGTCCGGGCGAATGCACTGCCCATGACACCAAACTGCAGCAGCCATTCCGGCTTGCAGTCCGTGTTAGCCCCAACATCCAGTACCACGCAGGAACCATGCGTGGTGGGATAGAGAGCGCTCAGAGCCGGCCTCTTGATCCCTGGGAGGCGGCCCAGACGAAACAGGGCCGCAGCCATCACGCCCCCAGAATTGCCTGCGGAGAAGAAAGCGTCGGCCTCACCGCTCTTCAGGAGATTCATCCCAACCACCATTGACGAGTCTTGCTTCGCCTTCGCGGCGCTGGACGGCTCGTCTTCCATGCCTATCACTTCGCTGGCGTGGATGATGGGAAGCTTCAACCCGGATACCTCGTGCTTCTCCAATTGGGCGGTGAGGACATCCTCTTGCCCGACCAACGCCACCTCCACACCGTATTCCCGGGCCGCCCACACAGCCCCCTCTACGGTCACCTGTGGAGCCTGGTCACCGCCCATGGCGTCCAGAGCGATTCTCATAGTGCCTCCTTTCGCACCCTGATCACTCTCGTGGGCCTGGGTCGCCGCTGAGGACGCCTGGGTGCCCAGCGTCATCCACTCGTGTGCCCACGGGACATCCTGAGCCCAGCACGGTCCATGGTCTCCTCGGAAGCTTGCTGGCCCGGCCCGAGCGCCTGGCAGCGCCGGCTTCGCCCAGCCTGTCAGAGGAGTCCCTTGGCGCCTGGGGGCAGGACGCATCTAGGTTCGGCATTCTCATTGTGCTGCCCAATAGGACAACCAGCTCTCTCCTGAGAGCCTGTGACCTGCTCCTAGCGTGGTAGGAGTCCTAGGTTCGCCGCCGGCGGCGGCGGCCAGCTCTTCGCGACCTGACTGTGCCTCGTCTGGGGAGATTGCTGCGCGGAGGAGCCGTACAAGATCATCACCAGCGCCAATTATAGAAGTGCGCGCACCGTACGTCAAGTGACTCGCACGCAGCGTGTCCAGATATAGCCCCAGAGCAGCCGCGTATTGCCGCTCCCCTGGTGGGGTATGACGGATCCGAGGACCCATCGAGCGCTGTCGCCTATGGGACGCACGTCGCACTGGCGAGTGACCGCCTATCCACCTACTCTCCTGCCTGGTCTTGACAATTATGAGTAGTTGTATTATTATAGAGTAGGCGACAGCCCCCAGGTGCAAATAGCGGGATTGTCTCGTTACAGAAGGGGATGGTCTGCGTTGTAGTCGGTCTCGGTTGCTGTCCCCGCAGTATTTGGCAGGATGACGACCGAGATTTTTGTTTGTCAGCGCGGCAAGACCTACTACCGTACTCTCTCGGAAGGGGCGAGACCGCGAAGAGACTGACCAAGAGAGGTGGTGAGAAGTGGCAAATGAGCGTCCAACTCAAACCAGGGGAATCCCAGGATGATTTGCTAAGGCGATTCCGCAAGCAGGTTGCGAATAGCGGGATCCTGGGAGAGCTCCGAAAGCGGAGATGGTTCGTTTCCAAGGGCGAGAAACGCCGAATGGAGCGCAAGAGGGCCATACGCAAGGCCAGGCAACGTCGCAACCGGAAGAGGTAGCGCCCGCAGGCATCCTGCCGGGGCTAACCACAGAGGCTCGGTATGGTTTTCTCCGATAAGGTCGTCAGATGCGTATCCTGTGGAACGGAGTTCGTTTTCGGGGTCGAGCAAGAGAGGGTTTTGGCGGCCCAGGGCGAGGCCGAGGAGCCACAGCTCTGCGCAGACTGTGCAACAACGGGGAGCAACGATCAGGCAGAGACGTCCACACAGACGGGCCATGTCAAATGGTTTAGCATCAGAAGAGGGTACGGCTTCATCACCAGGGATGACGGTGGTGGAGACGTGTTTGTTCATCACTCAGGCATCCAGGGGGAAGAATTCAAGGCCCTGTCCGAAGGGCAGAACGTAGGCTTCGAGATCATGAACGAAGCTAGAGGGCCGAAGGCCATCAATGTCGTTTCCCGAGATGACTCCTGAGCTTTCCTAACTCCGGCGCATCGGGTGATCCGCTGCAGCGGTTCGTGTTCTGTCACCCCACGAAAGACTGTTGAGAATGATCCTCTGAGCACGCTTTTGGGTCTTCCGGCGCGCGAGACAAGCGCCCGGATCGGAGATCATTGAGGTAATCCTGTCATGGACGGCAAAGAACGGGAGACAGTCAAAGATAGGCTGGAAGCAGAGCTCGCTGAGACGATGGGGGAACTTGAGCGCCTGGAAAAGAAGGTCCAGGTCGAAGTCGAGTATGGCCTCGGCGAGGGCGACCCCAGCATCTATGAACGGGAGATCAACATGGCGCTGCGGCGACGGACGAGAAGGAAGGTCAGGTCGCTGCAGGAGGCGCTGACGAGATTCGAGGAAGGCACCTACGGCATCTGCGAGAGATGCGGAAGGCAAATTGGTGCGCAACGCCTGGAAGCACTGCCAGAGGCTCGGCTGTGTATTGACTGTGCACAGCAAGCAGGCGGCTAGCGCACGTATTCACATCGCCCACCAGCGCACAGCAAGAGACGCCACCAGGTCGGTGGCGTCTCTTCTATGCCTTCATCGGGCGCACCCTGACGGCCGATTCCATGGCATCAATGGTGCTTGGATGGCGGACCTGCACTGCATGTATGGGACAAGCGATGGCTCGAACTGCTCAGGCCACTCTCTCATCACCCTGCCAAGCAGAGGACTGATGAGTTCCGGTATGCGAGGCACCGGAGCAAGAGTTGGACGACTCCATCGACGCGCTGCCCGCGAAAGAACCCACCACTGCGCTGCCCATGGAGGCAACGCCTACGGCCATCGGCCCATTGTCTGGCACGCACCAACCGCTGACCCAGCTACTGTACGATAGCGGCCTGCGACTGCTGGAACACTCGCGGCTGCGGGTTCATGAGCCCGGCTTCTACCCAGGGCCAGATCATCGTCGGCGATGGCCGGGGCTAGTTGTGGGCTGTTGACGTTCCGGATAGAATAACGACGGGACAGCGCTGCACGTCGTTCCAGAGAGATCCCATCGAGTCAACCCTTCTCGACGCTGCCTGTAGGCACCGTGCCTCTCAGCAGGTCCATTGGCCAGGAGGAATTGGAGATCGAAGGTGGAGTGACATGACAGCAAGAAGCACGCCCGACACAGAACCGACCCAGGATGAGCGGATCATGGCGGCCATAGGGCACGCCAGTATCATCGCCGGGGGCTTTGGAATCGTAGCGGCCGTCGTCATCTGGCTCACACAAAAGGAGAACTCAAGCTACGTGCGTTTCCAGGGTCTCCAGGCAACGGTCTACCAGTTCGCGGGCATCCTTGCCACCACCCTGGTCTGGGTTTGCTGGGGGTGCTTCTACGCCCTTTCCTTCATCCCTATGGTTAGGGACCCCCAGGGTTTTGAGGATGCTCCACCGCCCGTGTTCTGGATCTCTCTGATGTCAATGGTCATCCCGTTGGCGCTCATGGCTCTCTGGTGGGTCTACGGGGTCTACGGCGGGTGGCGCACTCTACAGGGCCGCGACTTTCAGTATGTCGTCCTGGGCCCCGCGCTGAGAAGATACACGTCGGAAGCATAGCGGGACGCGCATCGGTCTTCGCTTCTGAAGCCAGACTGGTACGGCCCTTGAGAGGCGGACTTCTCACTGCCCACCCCGCGTTGACGGGCATCTACCCGTTTCAAGCCAGCCAGGGATTCCGTGCACCTGCCTCTCCCGGGGAAAGGACGATCGGATGAAAGCCAGGCCTTCCAAGGCCGGCGTCGCCCTGCTGCTCTTCGTGGCGTGTTTCGGGTGCTACTGCCTCACCCTCGCACCGACCATCACCTGGGAGCACGACGGGGTGGACAGCGGAGATCTGATCACCGCCGCGCACACCCTCGGAGTCGCTCACCCCCCAGGCTACCCCCTGTTCACCATCCTAGCCAAGCTTTTCACATTGTTGCCGATCGGAGAGATAGCCTACAGGGCCAACCTGATGTCGGCGGTCCTAGCGGCGGGTACGGTCAGTGTGGTCTTCTGCACCATCCTTCTACTGGGCCCTCAACGTGTTGATGCTCTGAGCATGGTCGTCATCGCGGCGGCATCAGCACTGCTTCTGGCATTCTCTCGGGTATTCTGGTCCCAGGCCATCATCGCTGAGGTCTATAGCCTGAACGCTCTCCTGGTCGCCCTCATCCTGTTCTTCACGACCCTCTATTGGCGCAGGGGAGAGACCAGGTGGCTCCATGCGCTGGCGATATCCTTGGGTCTTGGCCTGAGCAACCACTTCTCCTGTCTTCTTCTTGTGCCAGGCGTGCTCCTCTTAATCCTGAGAAAGGGGAGACTGACGGGTACCGTCTGCCTTCAGTTGGCAGTTCTCTTTCTGGCGGGTTTGAGCACCTATCTCTACCTGCCTCTAAGCTCAGCACGCCATCCTCCCCTGGACTGGGGCGGGCCGCATACGTGGTCTGGTTTCTGGTGGACGGTGTCAGCCAGGATCTACCGGGGATACATCTTTGCTCTGCCGGTGGCCCATCTGCCCGCGCGGATGGCTAGTTGGCTGAGCATGTCGGCCGAGCAGTTCACCTGGCTGGGATTGGCGCTTGGCCTGGTCGGCATCTGGGACTTGTGGGAGGAGGAGCGCGAGTGGCTGTTGTTCTCCCTGACCTCGTTCGGTGCCGTTGTGATCTACGCTCTAACCTACAACACCACCGATTCCTACGTCTATCTCATACCATCCTACCTGCTGTTCGCCATGTGGATGGCCCGTGGAGCTTCCTACTTGTTGCGGGAAGCCGTCATCCCCTGGATGAACAAAGGACGGGATTATGCGTCCAGCACATCCCGTCCCATCTGGCTTGTCGCCCTGCCCTTGCTGCTGTTGCCGGTGTTTCTTCTCGGTGCGAACCTCCGGGATCTGGACCTGAGCAACGACAGAGAGGCTTACGAGTACGCCGCTACGGTATTCGCTCAAGTGCCGCCAGATGCGGTGATCATCGCCGGCACCGATGCGCATGTCTTTTCTCTATGGTATCTCCTCTACGTGGAGGGCGCAGCACCAGAGGCCACAGTAGTGGCCAAAGGGCTATTCGAGTACCAGTGGTACAAAGACACCTTGCTACGCCATCATCCTCAACTGGTTGTCCCAAGGAGCACGGCTGATCCCTATGATCAACTTTTCGCTTTCATAGATGCCAACCTGCCTCGCCGCTCCGTTTTCCTCACTGACCCTGACGACCGCATCCTGGGCCGCTACGAGCATTCCCAGGTCGGCACCCTCTACAGGCTGGGAGTGAAGGGATAGGTCACTTCCCATTCGTTACCGTCGGCCCTCATCTCCACCAGCAGGCGAGCCACCTTGCCAGTGTCTCCGAGGTTGTAGTGCAGTGACACCCGGAAGTACGTATACTCGCCGCGCTGGGCGATTCTCTCCAGCTCGATCCTGTCCAACTCCAGGTCCTCACCGCCCAGCAATTCCTCGACCCTCTTGGCGAAGTCGCTCTCGGAGAGCTTCCGACCCAACACCATCAAGTCGGCGTCGGGCGTCATCTCATACATCACCCCGTAGTCGCCGTCGGCCAATGCAGTGAAGTACTCCTCTAGCGCCCTCTCAGGGGTCGGCCCGAATCGCTCCCGATACCACGAGTACCCGAGATACACTCCGACAGCAATGGCGAACACCAGCACCGCACCACCTATCGCGGCGCTCCAGAGCATCAAACGTTCCCTCACCTGTCACTCTCCATCAGGCAACCCCTTCAACTTCTTGTCGCCCCCCCTCTATGACCGCGAGCGAGGCGACGCTATCGCCGCTCTTGAGGCGCATCACCCGGACACCGCGAGTGGCACGACCCAGCTGGGATATGCTCGCGACCTGTGTGCGCAGGACCATTCCCTTGGACGTGATGAGCGTCACCTCGTCCTTAAGATCCACGACCTTGGCATCTGCGATCCTGCCCACCTCATCGAGTCTCTTAGTGTCTATCGTCACCACGCCCTTTCCGTGGCGGCTCTGAACTGGATACTCCGCCAGGTCTGTTCGTTTGCCGAACCCATTCTCCGTCACCACCAGTAGATTGGCCTTGGGTCTGACTACGTCCATCGCCGCTACCCTGTCCTTGCCCTCCAGTCTCACGGCCATCACCCCACCAGCCACACGCCCCATCGGACGGATGTCACTCTCCTTGAAGCGGATTGCCTGGCCTCTCTCAGTGACTATCACTACTTGCTGCTTGCCGGTCGTGGGCTTGACCCATCGTAGCTCGTCTCCATCTTCCAGCATGATGGCAATGAGTCCACTAGGCCGCACCGACGAGAACTCTTCCAGCGAGGTGCGCTTGATCTTGCCGTTGCGCGTCGCCATCACCAGAAAGCCTTGCTGCTCGAAATCGGAAACTGCTCTCACGGCCGTCACCAGCTCCCCACGCTCCAGAGCTATCAGATTGACCAGTGGCAGCCCCCTGGCCCTGCGCCCGACATCCGGGACCTGATAAGCTCTCTCGTGATAGACCTTGCCCCTGTCCGTGAAGAAGAGGAGGCCATCCAGGGTGTTGGCCAAGAGCAGGTGCTCCACCAGATCCTCCTCACGTGTGCCGGCCCCTTCCACGCCTTTTCCTCCCCGCTTCTGGCGCGAATAAGTCTCAGCCAACACGCGCTTGATGTATCCCCGCTGAGTGAGGCTGACCAGCACTTCTTCCTCGGGAACTAGATCTTCCTCCGCGAGATTTCCTTCGGCATCTGGGCTGATAACCGTGCGCCGCGCATCCCCGTACTCCTTCTGCAACTCCTCCAGATCCTCCCTGACGAGGTGCAGGATCTTTCGTGGGTTGGCCAGCAGATCCTCGAAGTAGGCGATGCTCTTGATCACTTCGGTGTACTCATCCTCGATCCGCTTGCGCTCCAACGCAGCCAGGCGGCGCAGCTGCATTTCGAGGATCGCGTCCGCCTGGACCTTGGTCAGCTTGAACTTGCGCATGAGGTTCTGTCGCGCCGTATCCACCGTACGAGAGCCGCGGATGGTAGCGATCACCTCATCCAGATGCTCCAGCGCAACCCGCAGACCCTCCAGGATGTGGGCCCTGTCCTTGGCCTTGGCCAGATCATGATGAGTGCGACGGGTGATAATCTCTCTGCGGTGCTCGATGTAGTGGGCCATCATGCGCTTCAGGGTGAGCACGCGGGGCTCGCCATCGACCAAAGCCAGCATGTTCACGCCGAAGGTACTCTGCATCTGGGTGTACTTGAAGAGTTGATTGAGCACTGTAAGTGGCTGCGCCCCGCGCTTCAGCTCAATCACCACACTCATCCCATGGCGGTCTGATTCATCGCGCAGGTCGGAGATGCTATCGATACGCTTGCCGCGCACCAACTCCGCGATCCGCTCGATGAGCCTGGCTTTGTTCACCTGGTACGGGAGTTCGGTAACCACGATGCGGTGGCGGTTTCCTCGCATCTCCTCGATGTGCGCCTTGGCCCGTACTAGCACCAGGCCCTTGCCGGTGGCGTATGCTGAACGGATCCCCTCTTCGCCCAGGATCACCCCGCCGGTGGGGAAGTCGGGACCTCGAACCAGGCGAAGCAGATCGTCCGGCGCAATATCATCCAGCTTGTCGTAGTTGTCAATGAGGTAGATGAGGCCGTCGCATATCTCGCTCAGATTGTGCGGAGGGATATTGGTCGCCATGCCCACTGCAATCCCGGATGCGCCATTCAGCAGCAAGTTGGGCAGTTTGGCAGGAAGGACCAGGGGCTCCTGGAGCGTACCGTCGAAATTGCCGCTGAAATCGACGGTGTCTCTATCTATGTCGGCCAGCATGCCCTCCGCTATGGCATGCAGACGGACCTCGGTGTACCGCATGGCCGCCGCGCCGTCGCCATCCACGGAGCCGAAGTTCCCCTGGCCGTCAACCAGCGGGTAACGCATGGAGAAATCTTGAGCCATGCGCACCATGGCGTCGTACACGGCAGCGTCACCGTGTGGGTGGTACTTGCCCAAGACCTCTCCAACTATGCGGGCGCTTTTCTTGTGGGGCCGGTCGTGACGCAAACCCATGTCGTGCATGGCATACAGGATGCGGCGATGGACGGGTTTCAGGCCATCGCTCGCATCGGGCAAGGCCCTGGCCACGATCACGCTCATGGCATAGTCGAGATAGGAACCCATCATTTCCTCCTCGATGTCTATGCGCCTGACCGTACCTAGTTCCATACGCTCCACTCCATTCTCATTGCCTGCACATTCGATACATTATACCCCAATCTCGACCGAAACTCCACGGAAAAAAGACAGCCCCTCCGAATGGAGGGGCTGTGTGGGTCGTTGTTTGCCCTAGTACTGGGGCATTGGAGGCATCGCCGGCTCTTCCTTGGGTATATCGGTCACCAGCGCCTACGTGGTGAGAATCATCGCCGCGATACTCGCTGCGTTCTCCACAGCGGAACGAGTCACCTTAGCCGGGTCGATGATGCCCTTCTCGGTCATGTCACCGAAGTCCTCGGCCAGCACGTCGTACCCCACGTTGGGGTTCTTGCCGTCCTTCTGCAGCCGCCGCACCTGCTCCAGGACCACTGCACCGTCCTTACCGGAGTTCTCGACGATCTGCCGCAGGGGCTCCTCCAGCGCACGGCGTACGATGGACACGCCAGTCGCCTCGTCACCCGCTAGCTTCTTGAGCTCCTTCGACTTGTCCAGGGCCTCAATGGCATTGATCAGCGCCACACCACCACCGGGGACAATACCCTCCTCCACAGCGGCTCGGGTGGCAGAGAGAGCATCCTCCACGCGGTGCTTCTTCTCCTTCAACTCCACCTCGCTGCCTGCGCCGACCTTGACGATGGCCACGCCACCGGCCAGTTTCGCCAAGCGCTCCTGGAGCTTCTCCTTGTCGTAGTCAGAGGTCGTGGTCTCTATCTGGGCCTTGATCTGCTCGATGCGGCCTTTGATGTCGGACTCCTTGCCTCTACCATCAATGATCGTCGTGTCATCCTTGGTGCATACAACCTTGCCGGCCCTGCCCAGGTCATTGATAGTGGCCGTTTCCAGTTTGCGTCCCACTTCCTCGCTGATGACTGTGCCTCCAGTCAGCACGCCGATATCCCCCAACATGGCCTTTCGCCGATCGCCGAAGCCCGGGGCCTTGATGGCCACGGCGTTGAAGACACCCCGGAGCTTGTTGAGCACCAGAGTGGCCAAAGCCTCGCCGTCCACGTCCTCGGCAATCACCACGATCTCCCGCTTGCCGACCTGCGCCAGTTTCTCCAAGAGGGGCACGATGTCTGTGGCAGCGGAGATCTTCTTGTCGGTGATCAGCACATAGGGCTCCTCCATCACCGACTCTTGACGCTCGGGGTCCGTCATGAAGTATGGCGAGATATACCCTCGATCCAGCTGCATACCCTCGACGTATTCCTTCTCGAAGCCCAGGCCTTTGCCTTCCTCAACCGTGATCACTCCATCCTTGCCGACCTTGTCCATCACCTCGGCGATCAATTCGCCGATCTCCATGTCAGCGGCGGAAATGGCTGCTACGTAAGCGATCTCCTGTCTGCCCTTGACGTCGTGGCTCATGTCTCTCAAGGCCTGCACTACGACCGTGGTCGCCTTCTCGATGCCTCGCTTGATAATCATCGGGTTGGCGCCCGCGGCAACGTTCTTCAAACCCTCGTTCACGATCATCTGGGCCAAGACCGTCGCCGTGGTCGTGCCATCGCCCGCCACATCGTTTGTCCTGGTAGCGGCTTCCTTCAGGAGCTGTGCTCCCATGTTCGCGAAGGGGTCCTCCAGCTCGATGTCCTTGGCCACGGTCACCCCGTCGTGTGTGATTGTGGGAGCACCGAACTTCTTGTCCAGGGCCACGTTGCGTCCCTTGGGCCCAAGCGTGGTCTTGACAGCCCCGGCCAAGGTGTCAATGCCTTTCTTCAATTCTCGACGAGCTTCCTCGGAAAAAACCAACTGTTTTGCCATCCTGTTCTACCTCCTGTGTCCTGATCGATCTTGTACTTTCATAGGTTGGGACGAGTTCTTGGACAACAGCCGATGTCGGCTCTACTTCTTCTTCTTCGCCTTGCTGCCTCCGAGAACGGCAAGGATATCCTTCTCGCCCAGTATCAAGTACTTCGTGTCATCAACCTTCACCTCGGTGCCTGCGTACTTGGCGAAGATGACACGATCCCCCTCTTTGACCTCCATAGGGGCTCGCTCCCCGTTGTCCAGCAGACGCCCTGGACCAACGGCCACCACGATGGCCTCCTGGGGCTTCTCTTTGGCAGTCTCGGGCACATAGATACCAGAGGCTGTCATCTCTTCCTGCTCAACGGCCTCCACTACTACCCGATCAGCCAGCGGTTTAAGCTTTAGCGCCATGTTCAAGACCTCCTTCTCTTATTATTCTCCTTTGTGGTGCTCCACTTTAGCGCACAAATTAGCACTCTCAAGCGTAGAGTGCTAATTCATATCTAATGATACAGTATTCTCGTCAAAAGTGCAAACCCACTGAGCCAAACCCAGAACGTGGTTTGCGGCTCTATGCTACTCGGATCTCCTCCCTTCTCACCATTTCTCCGTTTTCCGCCCAAACGCAGCACAAGGCGTAACCTGGTCATCCTACGCCGCTAGCGAGGCAGCCTCCAAACGGATGCTCACCGAAGCTGCCTGAAGCGCTCTGTTCACTGCTCGCAGTAGTCGAGCCCGTCCCAGGCAGGCTGGGCCCAGACATCGAGCTGCAGGGCCGTCTCGAAGTAGGGCACCGCCTGTTCACAGTCCTCCGCAAGATTGATGTAGGACCACCCCAGCGCGTAGTAGTACTCGGGGGCTTTCGTACCGTACTCAATGGCCCTCAAGAAGTTGGGGATCGCGTCCTCCCAGCGCATCAATCGGAAGTAGGCTATACCCAAATGCCCGTAAGCGGCGGCATACTCCGGGTCTTCCTCAGCAGCCTTACGAAACCTGTCTGCGGCCCTCTCGAACTCGCCCTGATCCAGGTAGACCTGTCCCAGCGTATCGTAGACTTCCGGATTACGCGGATCGAGGTTCTCGGCCAATTCCAACTGTGCGATGGCCAATTCGTATTTGCCCAGGATGCGATAGGTGCGGGCCAGGCGTATGTACAAATAGCTGAGGTTGGGCTGGAGCAAGGTCGCCTCTGCATATTCGGCCACGGCCTGGCTGTAGTTGCCCATCTTCTCGTACACATAGCCCAGATTGAGGTGAGCGACCCAGCTGGAGCCATCAAGGCGGACAGCCGTGTTCGCGCTCTCCAGGGCCTCGGCCCAACGATCCTTGTCGGCATAGGCCTCTGCCAGATAGGCATAGCCCTCGGCGTACTCTGAGTCCAGCTCAATTGCCCGGAGCGCAGAGGCCACCGCCTCGTCGTACTTACCGTTCCAGTCCAGCGCCATAGCATGCAGCGCGTGTGCCTCTGCGTTCTCCGGTGCCAATGCGACAGCCCTGGTGGTCTTCTCCAGAGCGTCGGAATAGTGTCTCCTCAGGGTCAGCAGCCTTCCCCACCGCGCGTAGGCTATGGCATTGTCAGAGTCCAGCTCAGTCGCGCGCTGGTATTCAGCCATAGCCTCATCGACCTTACCATCATCAAAAAGGGCGTCCCCCCTTTCGATGTGCCCTTCAGCGGTCTCCACCGTCGCCGCTGGTGGCTCTTGGCCGACCAATTCAGGCCGCTCCACAATGGCATACACAGCCAAGGCTGCCAGAATGATCAGTAGCAAGAGAATCCAGGCCAGAAAGCGGCCCCTTTTCTTCTCTTGTTCTATGTACATCTGCCGTGGCTAGCTCGTCTCTACGATGTCCGCGTCGGGCACGACCTGCACCCACACATTGCCCACCTTGAAGGGAAGTGCATTGCCTGCGTCATCCACGATACTGATCATCTCCATCTGACCCCGTCGTATCCAAGTCCCCCGGGCCATCATTCCGTCCCTGAAAACCAGGGCAGACCCTTGACCCAAGAGGTCGATTCTGACAGAGAAGGAGCCATACCCCTCGTCGATATCCGTCTTGGCATGCTTCGCCTCGAGAACAACCACGGTGGCCGACGTCAAAGCCTCTCCGCTGCTCTCCTCCACGTGAAGCTCCTCTCCAGCGTAGCGGCGATACAAGCCGAGGTCGGCGTCATACTGCCAACGAGCCCAGCTCTGTGGGGCATACACCACCTTGATCTCTGATGCCCGCTCGTCCCATTCCACGCTTTCGCTGAACACGAAACCCGGCCTGTCCGCCGGCCTCTCCCAGTCTTGCTCCTCCACCTCCGTCCTTAACGCGTTGGTATCGCAGTACTTGTTGAAAGGGCTCACTCTGCCCGAGGCGGTGAAGAAACCACCAGCTCCGAAATAGCCATCCATGTCCGGAAGACCTGCCGCGCGGATCATGGGCAATACCCGGTTTGCAGCCCCATAATGAACCAGCACAGCGTCAAACATATCCACGAGGTGCTCCACGTCGATGAGCCTGGCGCTCCGTACGGGCCCTACACGCTCGTGATCCTGGCAAAGGAAGATGGCACTGAAACGTGTGATCGCGCCCTCAGCGAAATGCTCGAAGACTACATCAGCTTTGTTGATGCCCGACGGAGGCCGACTCCCAGGATAGTTGTCTACTTTGATGTCCAGCGGCCGTCGCATGGCCAGGCTGGGGTCGGCCATCTCGACGCCCGTCAGTGGACACCGGTCATAGGATCGTTCTGGCGTGGCAGTGGGCACGATGGCCGTGTGGGTGGCTGTGGGCTCCTCTGCCGCCAGCACCACCGGTGTCTTTGTAGGTGTAGGAGTGGCCGATGGCGACCGGTGCAGGACTGAGCAACCGTTGCTCAGCAGAGCCAGCGAAATGGCTCCCCAGGCGACAAACACTGTCACAATCGCGCTCTGCTTGTTCATCCGCTACCTCCGTGCACCGGCGCCGCACGGCTGCCTGTTCGACACACTCATCAGACCGATCCTCCTTGCGAAAATCTGCTGTCGTCCCCTTACGACGGCTAGCCCTGCCCCATGTCACTCAGCTCGTCCGACAAAAGACCGCTGACCATCTGCGGGTTGGCCTTTCCCCGTGTGATCTTCATTACCTGGCCCACCAGGAACCGCAGGGCCTGGGTCTTTCCTTCCAGGTAGTCGGCCACCGCCTCGGGGTTGTCTGAAACGACCTGTTTGACGACGGCCAGCAGTTCGTCTGCATCGCTGATCTGCATAAGGTCGCTCTCGGCGATGATCTCTTCGGCCGATCGTCCACTGGTAAACATGTCCTCGAAAACTACCTTGGCTGTGCTGATGTTGATCTCCCCCGAGTCGACCATCTTCAACAACTGAACCAACTGACCTGGGACGACCTTGGACGCACCGATCTCAACACCGCTCAGGTTCAACAAACGGAACAACTCTCCCGTGATCCAGTTGCTGACCACCTTGGGCTCAGGATACTGCCGTACGGATTCCTCAAAGTAGTCCGCCACATCTAGGTCCTCTGTCAGCAGCGCACCATCGTAAGGCGATAACCCGCACTCGCTGACAAAACGGTTCCTCTTGGCGACGGGCAACTCCGGGAGGCGGGAGCGCAGCTCGTCAACCCAGGCCTTGGAAATGACCAAAGGTGGAAGGTCAGGCTCTGGGAAATACCGGTAGTCGTGGGCTTCCTCCTTCAGCCTTTGTGGCTCAGTGGTCCCCAGTTCATCCCGCCATCCGACGGTCTGCTGCTCCACCCTGCCCCCTGCGTGAAGAATGGCGGCTTGCCTCTCCACCTCGCTCATCAAGGCATGTTCCACCGCCTGAAAGGTGTTCATGTTCTTGATTTCCACTCGATTGCCCAACCTGTCCGAACCCCTGGGCCGGAGAGAGATATTGGCTTCACAGCGGAACGATCCTGCTTCGAGATCCCCCGTGCTTACGTTCATGTAGCGCAGTAGCTTCCGGAGTTCCCGAACATAGGCCTTGGCCTCGGCCGGCGTACGCATGTCCGGCCTGCTCACGATCTCGATGAGGGGCACACCAGAGCGGTTGAAGTCAATGAGGGTGTGCCGCCCATCAGCGTCGTCCCGGTGGTAGAGTCGCGCGGTGTCCTCCTCCAGATGGACATCCGAGATTCCTATCTCCTTGCGCACGCCGTCAATCTCGATGGCCAGACAACCGTTGGTACCCACCACCGAGCTGTGCTGGGAAATCTGATAACTCTTGGGCAGGTCCGGGTAGAAGTAGTTCTTTCGATCGAACCATACTTCACCCTCACTGACGCTGCACCCCAGAGCGAGAGCTGTCATGAAGGAGTACTCAATGGCCTTACGGTTGATGGTAGGGAGAACGCCGGGCATGCCAAGGCAAACGGGACAGACGGCCGTATTGGGGCCAAGATCGACTATGCGGGCGGTACACGCACAGAACATCTTGCTCTGCGTAAAGAGGTGGGCGTGCACCTCCATGCCGATGATCGCTTCGTACTCCATGCCTAGCCCTTCGTCTGTTCAAGGGTCAGACTCGACGGCCACTCGACCGTCCTGGCCCATGAGGCGGGAATGATGGCCCACCAAAACCCACACCATAAGGCCGTCTTGACCGCGCCGCTGCCGGGTCTCAACACTGGCGACGGACACCAGAAGGCTATTATACCGACATCACCAAGGCATGACAACCTCTTGCTAACCCCGGCCCGACGGAGTATAATGACAGTGTGCCCCTCCAGTGTGGGGCGCTGTCATAAGAGCAAGACCAGGTTGGACAGGCCAAGATGTTGGAGAAGCTGGCACACGTCGAGGAACGCTACGAGGAACTGAATACTGTGCTGTCCGATCCCGACATCGCCTCTGATTACGTTAAGGCGAACGAGTATGCTCAGGAGCGCGCGGAGCTGGAGGAGGTTGTCAACACCTACCGCCGCTACAAACAGGTACAGGAGGAACTGAGCGACACTCGCTCCTTGCTGCACGAGAATCTTGGCTCGGAGATGTCAGAGCTGGCGCTGGAGGAAATCGCATCCCTGGAA
>JBAVWD010000294.1:0-2321 GCA_049697655.1 Anaerolineae bacterium
GTTCAGGCCAGTTTCGGCGAGCTGCGCGAGGTGGTGGAGGGACCATTCGACGCCCTGCTTTGTCTGGGCAACTCGCTGCCCAGCCTCCTTAGCCAGGAAGCCCTTGGTGCTGCGCTGGTAGACATGGCCCAAGTACTGGTTCCCGGAGGCCTGATCGTGATCCAAGACTTGAACTACGATCGCATCTGGCCACGCCGCGAGCGGTTCATGCCCCTGGTGGCGCACCGCCAGGGGGAAGAGGAATGGCTCTTCTTCCGCGTCCTGGACTTCCACGAGCAGACGCTCACCTTCAATATGATCATCTTCCGGAAGCAAAGCCAGAAATGGGAATACCACGTGCAGAGCACAGAGCTGCGCCCCATCTTCAAGGACGAGCTGGAGAAGCACCTATTGGGTGCAGGCTTTGGCACCAAACAGTTTTACGGGGATTACGCCGCTCATCCATACGAGCACGACAAGAGTGGAGATCTGATAGTCGTGGCCCAACGGGAAGATGCCCGGCAGGCAGCCTGACAAAGCTACGCTACCGGGTTCAATCGCTCATTTGAGGAAGGCACACCATGATCGCAAGTCTGGTAATCACTTTCAGAGAGGCCCTCGAGGCGGCTCTCATAGTCGGGATCGTTCTCAGCTACCTGACCAGGACTGGGCAGACGCGACACAGGAGCGTCGTGTTCCTGGCCGTCGGCGCCGCCGTGGCGGCAAGCCTTGCCGGGGCCGCTGCGTTCACCAGAATTGCCGGCGGATTCACCGGCCGGGCTGAACAGATCTTCGAGGGCGCCACCATGCTCATTGGCGCAGCGCTGCTGACCACGATGATCCTGTGGATGATGAGGCAGCGGGGCATGGCGGCCGAGTTGGGCGAGAGAGTGGCCACGGAGGTTGCTCAGGCGCACCGTCTGGGGCTGTTCTTGCTGGTCTTTGTGTCCGTACTGAGGGAAGGCATCGAAACGGTCATTTTCCTGGAAGCGGCAAGCCTGGCGGCAGGATCCAGCCTCTTCGGGGCCCTGGCTGGGGTGCTATCTGCCGGGGTGCTCGGATACCTCATCTTCGCCGGATCGAAACGGCTAGAGCTCAAGAAGTTCTTCACAGTGACCAGCATCTTGTTGATCCTCTTCGCAGCGGGTCTGGTGGCACAGGGCGTGCACGAACTTCAGGAAGCCGGGTTTTTACCGGTACTGGTGGAGCACGTCTGGGACATCAACCCTCCCTTGAACGCCGATGGCAGCTACCCGCTACTGCACGAGAACGGGTACCTGGGCAGCCTCCTCAAGGCGCTTCTGGGCTACAACGGCAACCCGTCACTGCTAGAGGTGGTGACCTATCTGGCCTATCTACTTGTGGTCTTCGTGCTGTGGAGGAGGATAGCGGGCCAGCGCGAGGCCGCCGAGCCGGCCGTCGAAAGGAAGGCCGGCCCTCTCCAACCCGTAGGCAGCGTGCCCCCGGGAGCGGCCGAACCGCCACAGGAAAACGAAGTCCCATCATTATGAACCGGGAGGTGACGACAATGGAACCGTACAAAGCTCGGGAGATCTCAGGAGACGTGCACTGGGTAGGAGCACGGGACTGGGACCGCAGGATCTTCGACGCCTTGATCCCACTGCCTCAAGGCACTACCTACAACGCCTATGTGGTCAAGGGCGGAGACAAGACCGCACTGATCGATACGGTGAATCCAGGCTTCGAGGATGAACTGGAGGCCAGAATCGGTCAGGTGACCAACCCGCAGGCCCTGGACTACGTGATCATGAACCACGCCGAGCCAGATCACGCGGGGGCCATCCCTCACGTGATGAAGCTCAGCAAAGGCGCACAACTCGTCACGACGGAGAAAGGCGCCAAGATGGCGCAGGTGCAGTATGGAGTCCCGCAGGAAAGAATAGTTGTCGTCAAGGAGGGTGACACCGTCGATCTGGGCGGAAAGACGCTCAAGTTTATCGACGCGCCGTGGCAACACTGGCCGGAGACCATGTTCACGTATCTGATCGAGAACAAGGTGTTGTTCCCCTGCGACTTCTTGGGCTTCCACACTGCGTACGGATTCTACGACGACGAGGTGAACGAGTTCGTGCCCTTCGCCCAGAGGTACTTCGGCGAGATCATGATGCCTTTCCGGAAAATGGGGCAGCAGGCTCTGGAGAAGATCAGCAAGCTAGACATCAAACTCATCGCCCCGAGCCACGGTCCCATGCACAGGAATCCCGAGAGGATCCTGGAGCTCTATCGTCAGTGGACGGCAGGGGAGACCAAAGAGAAGGTCATCGTGGTCTACGTCACCATGTGGAAATCTACCGAGTCCATGGTCAAGGCCATGGTGGAGT
>JBAVWD010000295.1:0-2275 GCA_049697655.1 Anaerolineae bacterium
CGTGATGTCGCGCTCAGGTATCTCATCCTCGCTGAAGTCTATGGCGGCCTCCAGATAGGCCAACACTCTGACCAACTCCGCCCGCACCTGACGTATCTCCCGGGAGAGGCGGCCGTCCAGCTGATCCACGGCAACCCGCAGCGCTGCTTCCGTTCTGGCGCGGACGACGTCCAGGACCGCTTCTGCCTGGGCCAAGTCCAAGCGGCCGAAGAGGAAAGCGCGCAGGGTCATCTCTCCCGGGCTGGCAAGTCGGGCCCCACTGCGGAGGGTCAACTCCAGCACACGGCGCAGGGGAACCACGCCTCCGTGGCAGTTGATCTCTCCTACGTCCTGGCGGGTGTAGGTGTGGGGGGCCTTCATGTAGGAGACCAGCACCTCATCGACCGTCTCTCGGGTCTGGGGATCAAGGATGCGTCCATGATACAGGTGGTGTGACACGGGTTCCCAGGAGGAATGGTCTGAAACGGGCCCCTTGACGGGCACGAATATCCGCCTGAGGATGGGCAGCACATCAGGGCCGCTCGTCTTCACGATGCCGATGCCGCCCTCTCCGATGGGGCTGGATATGGCCGCGATGGTGTCGTCGAGACTATACATGGACCGCACCCGCATCGTATTATACCCGCCGAAGTGCCTGCTCACAATGGAATCCATCATGGGACTGCGGGCGGTTCGATTTGCTCCATGTCAGAATATGCCTCCCACTGTTAGGAGCATTTGAAAAGTGGACACTTTTCACTTCAAAAGTGGACTCTGAAGCCTTGCAGTGGCAGGGATAGGGAGTGGACCATTTTCTCATTCCACCAGAGCCGAAGCTCCATCACGTGCTTGTCGATGTCGGGGATCATGTGGATGGCCACTTCTTCATGGGGTGGGACGCGGGGCATCTGGATTTGGTGGCCGAAGAGCGAGATCCGCCGGTATGCGTCCACCATTCTGGACTCACGCAGACAGAAGACGTCTTTGGGCGACGTGTAGGGTTTGGGCACAGAGAAGGGGCGAAAGAGGCTATTGCCTTCTGCGATGGCCTTGGAGAAGCGTAAGCTGGGGATCTCACAGGTTGTGGAGTGGACTTGGTGATTGTTGTAGCGATCGACCTCTTCACGCAGGACTGTTCGGACCTCTTCCAGCTGACCGAGCCCTTCCAGGGCACAGGTGCGGACGATGCGGTCTTGTAACCAGCGGTAGGGCCTCTCCACCTTGCCTCTAGCCTGGGGCGAAAGGGCGAAGGTGACCTCCACACCCAGGAGGGACATCATCTTGCCCCATTGGGTGTCGGCGTCGTCGGTCTGGAGGACATGCTTGCGCCAGAAGCTGTCTCTTCCCTGGACGAAGCGGAAGACGCGTAGGGAGTCAACGTAGAAGCGCAAAGGCACTCCATAGGTCTGGATCAAGGTCTGGGTAGCCTGGATATGCGCCCAGGTGGTTTCCGCGGGGAAGAAATCGGCGAAAAGGAGCTTGCGGCTGAAGTCATCAATGGAGGTGATCAGAGTCCACTTTTCCTTGGCGTAGGGCGACCATAGGTGGTGAGAGCCGTCATGCTGGATCAAAGCTCCCGGGGAAGCGGTTAAGACTTCACGGTCATGGGCTTTCTTCTTCCTCGAGGGCTGGTGACATCCCAGCTTTCCGGCCCGGTCGATGATGGTGTTGAGGGAGATCTCAATACCCTGCTTCTTGAGGCGGTCCCGGAGGGCCGAATAGTTGTAACTGGAGATGGGCAACTCGGGATCATCCAGCAGGGCTTTCTCACGCACAAGCTCCCTTTTAATGCCAGCTTCGGCCTCGGGCGAGATGCGCATGGAGCTGGGGCGTCGATAGCGGACGGTGAAAGCTTCTGGGTTGCAATGGTACTCTCGCCACAGGGAGAAGAAGCGAGACTTGCCGATGCCAAGCACTTCCTGCACTTCAACTCTGGTCATCAAGCCTTGGGAGTACGCCTGGAGCAGAAAGGCGACCTGCTCATCCGAGAAACGCTTGTGAACTTGACCCATGGTTCCCTCCTGAAGCATATTGAGGGAACCGAGTATAGGTGTCCAGTTTTCAACTGAAAACTGTCCAGTTTTGAACTGCAAATGACACAACCTCCGAATACCTCTTGACAAGTCCAGAAATATGCTGTATACTTGTGACTAACAAGTTAGTCATCACCACTTGTTGCACCTTTCGCTGAACAATCGCATACATTCGGCAGCGGTGACCATGGGCCCGGAAGCCAGGTCCGAAGGGTGAAGCCGGTGAGAGTCCGGCGCTGTCCCGCAACTGTGGCTCGGTCTAC
>JBAVWD010000296.1:0-17847 GCA_049697655.1 Anaerolineae bacterium
CTCCTCCACTCCGCCTGGGTCGAGCAGAAAGATGCGTGCCTTGCCTTTCCCCACCAGCACGGTACAGTAGCGCCGGTAGCGATCCAAGAACTCGATCATAGGCCTGATCCGGGTCGTGCGATCCACAACCAACATCGGTCCACACTTGACGGGGAGATGGAAGACCTTCCACAGACCCGCGGTGGAAGCGGCAAACACGGCCAATCCGCCACTGCTCAACACCAACTCCTCCGCAACCAGGATTTCGATGCGGGCCAGATCTTCGGACACCGACTTGTACTGCGAGCCTGTCCAGTCCTCCCGGTCAGCCAAGGCCCCGTTGATCAGGTTCTTCAGCCTGATGAGAGCGCCTTCCCCAGCAGGTTCGCCTTTCTCCAGCGGATAGTAGCAACTGCAAACGAGGTTTCTTTCATCTCGATACCTGGCCAACTCCCTCAACTCCTCGAAGTCGAACACGAGTTCTACCTCCCTCTATCTCCGCACAACCGCCAGTTGCTGACCACAGGAAGCGCACTTGTCGCCATCCATGTTGATGATGGTGCGGTAGCCAATTCTGCCGATGGCTACCTTGCCGCAAGAGGGGCAAAGTGTGTTCTCGTACATGTCACCGGGAACGTTCCCCGCGTAGACGTACCTCAACCCGGCCTCGCGCCCGATCTCGACAGCCCTGTGTATGGTATCCACCGAGGTAGGAGGTCTATCCAGTAACTTGTATTGAGGTGTGAAGCGAGACACGTGCCATGGCATGTCCCGATCCAAGGCAGCGATGAAGGCAGCGAGCTGTCTGAGTTCGTCGTCGCTGTCGTTGAGCCCCGGTATCAGCAGAGTGGTCAACTCGACCCATACTCCTCGCTCATGCATGGCCTGGATGGTTTCCAGCACCGGCTGAAGTCTCGCTCCGCACTGTCGCCGATAGAATCCGTCGTCGAAGCTCTTCAGGTCAACGTTGGCTGCATCCAGGTACCCATCTATCTCCTCCAAAGCTTCCAGTGTCATGTAGCCGTTGGTCACGAAGATGTTCTTGAGGCCCTCATCGTGAGCGAGCTTCGCCGTGTCGTAGGCGTACTCGAAGAAGATCGTCGGCTCAGTGTATGTATAGGAGATGCTGTCGCAAGAATACCTCAGGGCCGCTGCCACGACCTGCGCCGGCGGGAACTCCTCCCCTCTGAGCTGCGCATCCTCCCTCGGAGCCTGAGAGATATCGGAGTTCTGACAGAATCGACAGCGGAAGTTGCAGCCCACGGTGGCGATGGAGAAGCTTTGTGTGCCTGGCAGGAAGTTGTAGATGGGCTTCTTCTCGATTGGATCCACGTGGGCCGCGATAGCATCCCCATACACCAAGGTGTAGATCACGCCTTCGTCGTTCTCCCGAACACCACATAGTCCCCTCCGCCCCGGCTTGATAGTGCAGCGATGAGCACACAACGCACAACGGACCAGACTCCCTTCCAGCCGCTCATACAGCATAGCCTCTCTGCGCATGGTCACTCCCGTCTCATGTCTACCACAAGGTGTCGAAGGTCGTAGGCGTTCTCCACAGCGTAGGCCAAGGCATCGTTGTTGAAGTAGACGAACACGTCATATCCAAGGTTCACAAAGTCCTGGAGCCGAACTGCCAGATCACGGAGCTGAGGGCCGGTGTAGCACCCTCCATACTTGACCCCTACTCCGTGCATCCTCGCGTACACGACGGGCCCTGTGGCCAGTAACGGACAGGCGAGGCCTGGAAGACTGCTATAGCAGAAACCCACTTTCTTCTCTCTCAACAGTCCGATAACCGGATCGCAATACCAACTCTGGTCGCGGGACTCGAACACCTGCACGAGATCCTCTGGCAGAAGGTGCAGGAAGTCGCCAAGCCTGGTCGCGTTGCATTTCCAGTTCTGGGGCAGCTGGAACAGGATCGGGCCCAGTTTGTCCCCCAGTAACCTGGCCCGCTCGAGGAACCTGTCCAGGAGTTCTGCGGAGTCGCGCAGCTTCTTGAGGTGAGTGATCGCGCGAGGAGCCTTCAGCGCGTACGCAAACCCAGGCGGGCTCTGGTCCCTCCAGCGAACGAAGGTCTTCGCTGCTGGCAGCCGATAGAAGGTGTAGTTGATCTCAACGGTGGCAAAATGCCTGGAGTAGTGTGTGAACCATTCACGCTGAGGTAGGTCGGCAGGATAGAAAAGCCCACGCCAGTTGTTGTAGCTCCAACCCGAGGTGCCAGCGAAGAACCTACCTCTGTTCACTCCGTGGACCTATGCTCGTACAGCCGACGACCCACAGGTCTATCTCAGGCTCAGCCACGCGGCAGGAAACCGACGGGGTTTCGCTTTACGCCACCCTGCCGGATCTCGAAGTGCAGATGGGGGCCTGTGGACCGGCCGGTGCTGCCCATCAAACCTATCAAGGCGCCCCGCTGGACACCCTGACCAGCAATGACTCGGATCTCACTCAGGTGAGCGTACAGTGTCTCGAAGCCGTTGCCATGGCTGATAATGATGTAGTTACCATAGCCCCCCATCCACCCGGTAGCCGCCACGTAACCAGCGTCCGCGGCATAGATGGGCCTTCCGGTGGCCCCCCCGATGTCTATGGCCTGATGGCCCAGCCAGTAGCCCTGGGACACGTATCCGCTGGTGGGCCACATGAAGTTGCCCGAGCCCTGGGGGGCGTTGGCCGGGGGAGGAGCAGTGGCACTCACATACCTGGGGACAACCGGCCGGGTGCCCCCTGGCACGACCAACCGCTGGCCCGCCTGCAACTGGTACGGCTCAGTCAGATCGTTGAGTTCGCACTCGATGATGACGGATGGATCCACACTATAGCGCTTGGCTATGCCATCGAGGGTGTCGCCCGCCTTGACCTCGTGATAGGCTCCATCTAGGGGCAATATGAAGAGCTCCTGGCCCACCACTATGTAGTCCGGCCACGTCTCCAGTTCGGGGTTCGACCACAAAACGGTCTCTGGTCGAAGGCCGAAGCTCCTAGCGATCTCGGAGACGTTGTCTCCCGCCTGAACGACGTAGACCATGACTCCCTGCCGTCCCCTCTCCGGGATGATGGTTATCGGTGCCGCGCCGCTGGTGAGGTAGTCCGGGTTCTCCTGCCTGCCGGTGCCCCAAGAAACGAACGCCACCTGTTCGCGTGGCACCACGCCCAACTGGAAGGCCTCGCCCTTCCTCAGGCCCTCGAACCCCAAACCACCGCTGGAGAGCACGACCGCGACGGACAGGATGATGGCCAGATGAGACGCGTAGCGCGTCGGGGCCAGATCGTCGCTCTCAAACCAGCGGACCAGAGCGGTGAGGAGGTGCGGGATTCTACGTTGGGGCGATAGCTCTAGCATTTGGTCACTGTTTATGACTCGCTTGTCGTCACAGGAGTTCCTTGTTGAGTTGCTCCAAGAATTCCTTGTTGTTCTTCGTCTTGGCCATGTAGCCCAGGAAGGGCCCTATGGCGTCGGTCCCTCCCCCCATCTGATCTATCATTTTCCGAATGGTCCACACCTTGCTAAGGACTTCTTCGTCGAGAAGCAGTTCCTCACGACGCGTACCAGAACGCTCGATGTCGAAAGCTGGGAAGATTCGCCGTTCTGCCAACCGCCGATTGAGGTGCAATTCCATGTTGCCGGTGCCCTTGAACTCCTCGTAGATCATGTCGTCCATGCGACTGCCGGTATCTATCATACACGTGGCGATGATGGTGAGACTGCCCCCCTCCTCAATGTTGCGGGCCGCGCCAAAGAAGCCCTTGGGAGGATAGAGGGCTGCTGGATCCAGGCCTCCAGACAAGGTGCGCCCACTGGGAGGCACCGTAAGGTTGTAGGCCCTGGAGAGGCGGGTAATACTGTCCAGAAGAATCGCGACGTCACGACCGCCTTCCACCAAGCGCTTGGCTCGGGCCAGGCACATCTCCGCCACCCTGGTGTGGTTCTGGACCGGATCGTCGAAGGTGGAACTGTAGACCTCGGCCTCCACCGAGCGGTCCATGTCCGTCACTTCCTCCGGCCTCTCCCCTACCAGGCAGACCATGAGATGGATGTCGCGGTAGTTGGCTGTGATGCCATTGGCGATCTGTTTCAGGACCGTCGTCTTCCCAGCCTTTGGCGGCGACACAATCAGACCACGTTGTCCACGACCAATGGGAGCCAGGAGGTTCATCAACCGGGTGGTGAGTAGGCTCGGTGACGTCTCCAGATCGATAAGCTCGGTGGGGAAAATGGGGGTCATGCTCTCGAAGGTTGGTCGTCGCTTGGCAGCCTCGGGATCTAGCCCATTAACCGCCTCCACTCTGAGGAGCCCGAAGTACTTCTCCGAGTTCTTGGGCGGCCTCACCTGGCCTATGACCGTGTCACCAGTCCGCAACCCGAACCGTCGAATCTGAGACTGGGATACGTACACGTCCTCGGGCCCAGGCAGCAAGTGATCCGAACGCAGAAAGCCTATCCCTTCCTGCACAATCTCCAGGACACCGCCGCCAAAGATGTGGCCCTGCTCCTCGGCTTTCGCCCTCAAGAGCCGGAATATGAGATCCTGCTTCTTGAGGCGACTGATGCCTGAGAGGCCCTGTCCAGTGGCCATGTCCCTCAGCTCATCAAGGGTCATCATCTCCAGCTCGGCGATGTTGAGCTTGCCAGGTTGTCTGGGCTCTGCTTCATCAGCGTTTTGACTGGACTCATCAACGGCATTCATAAGGTTCCCCCTTTCGTTGGTTGCAAGGGATTGTCAAGATCCGATCTCAGATAAAGACAAAGAACTGAGAAGAACTACCGGCACATGGTCCCCTAGGCACGGTCAAGGAGTCGCGCTCTCACAGACTCCTTTTCAGCAAGGGGTACAGCACAAGAGGGTTCTTTCATGGCGAATACGGGGTGGAAATCGATTCCAATGCGGTGAGTCACATATAGTATAGCATGTTTTACCACTTTCGTCAAGTCAACCCCCTCGGCGGCTGTGACCGCATGAAGTGCGCAAGGGTGACCGACGAAACCCTGGCCACTCAGCTCTCAGGGCACCCCAGCGACTCCGTCGTCGCCCCGTCAACCAGCATGCACAGGGCATGTATCTGTGGCAGCGCGTGTAATACAGGTGAGGCCGCCGGTCCAACCGCGCGCATCTAACGAAGATCGCAGCACCGTGTCACCTAGAGGCTGCGCGCGAAGAAGACCGCTATGTCCTGGCTCCGATAGCACTGGTCGTTGAAGCCGCAAAACGCGAAGCCGTGCTTCCGACCGAAGCATATGGCCGGATAGTTCTTGGTCTGGGTCTCGAAAACCAGAGTACGTAGATTCTGCTCTTTGCCCCAGTGGAAGGCACTTCTCAGTAAAGCGCCAGCGATGCCCTGACGACGGACCTTCCTCTGCACTCCTATGTCGTTAATCCATCCCAGTGAGTGCCAAGGGTGCACGATCATGTTCAAGTAGCCTTGGATCTCCCCATCGTGCTCTGCAACGAGAAAACACTCTCCCCGCTGCCAATCCTCCACCAAACCGTCAGTGTCTCTCGGTGGTTTGGCTCGCACCGAGCGCGGCAGCCTTATGGTGTGAAAGGTAACCAGGATCTCTTCGTCGGGTCTTTCTTCGGTGCGGATCTGCCAGACGTGCTCGGTTGTGTAAGAGGTATCGATGAGAACACAGGCGCCGAGATCTTTGAGGTCTGCCCTGCGGACGATCATCGGTAGATCCCGATCTTCTGGGAAAACTGTACGCCAAGCGGCAGCCCGTTCTTCACCAAGTAGGTGGGGACTCCGCTCGCCGCGAGACTGGCCACCACTTCCAGCGAGCTCGCCGCATCACCGAAGGTGCTAGCCTCCAGATGCACCGCCACCACGCCTATGCCTTTGCGCTTGAGGTCTCTCACCGCACCCACCCAGGACGTGTCTGTAGATGGAGTGATGACAATGGCCGTTGATCCTCCGCCCAGTTGGCTGGCCTCCACGGCCATGACTTCAGCAAGGCTGGCTCGTCCCTGAGCCCTGACTACTGAAAGCGACTCCAGGAACCGCACCAATTGGCGTTCGCCCCTGTCCACCTGCACCACTTCGCGCCGTTGCCCGTAGCTGATCATACCCAGTGCTCTCTTCTGAGCCAGTAAGTGCTTGGCCAGGGAAGCAGCGATGGTGGCAGCGTACTCCTCGGTGCTCGGGTGCAGTTGCACGGCCCGGGAAACCAGGGGTGGCGCGTCAAGAGAATCGAAGATGAGTTCATCCGTGCGGGAACCTACCTGGACCGCCTCCTCCATGTCCACAAAGAGCCAGATGTCCGCCCACGGATCGAGTTCGAACTCCTTGGAGATCAACCGCCCTCTGCGAGCCGTGGATAGCCAATGGATGCGATTGAAGCTATCACCCGGCATGTACTCCCTGACGCCCGACACGTTGGTCGTTACGTGCTGGGTCTGGCGTTGAAGGGCATCCCCGCCGGAGAGCCGCCATACCGGGGCCCTGAAATGGGGCACGTCTACTGTGGCTGGATAGACCACCAGGGTGGAATAGAGAGGCAGCTCGCGCCTGATCTGGAAGAGCCCTAGAGGATCACTACTGACTAGGGTCGCAGGCCCGAAGCTGAACTTGCCTCTCCGCTTGCATCGGGCGAGCACCATCCAACTGCGCTCCCCCTGGGCCGGTAGCGAACTCAACACACGATCCGCCCGGTAGCCCCGCAGCTCGGAGTGGTCCTCGAACCCTACCCATAACTTGGGCAGCGGACCCTCATTTCGGATCAGCAGTCTCTCCTGGATCAGCCCTCCTACCTGGGCTCTATTGGAGCGAAGTCCCCTCGATGCACCAAGCCACCGGATGTTGAGCCAGGACCAGAGGAAGGATAGCCCGATGAGCGCCACCACGAGGTAGAGGGTGCGTGAGAAGAGCTCGTGTCCTGTAATCAGGGTCGGGACAAGAAGTAGCCCGAGCAGCACGAAGACTGCACGATTCGCCCTTATCCGCACCGCCAGTGCCTCTCCTGGGAAGCTGATCTCCCTACCCTTGCTTCTGAACCGGGGCCCCGGGTGCTTCAACGGCTTGTAGGAGCTCTTTGATCACCGTTCTAGGATCGACTTCCCTTATCTTGGCCGCTGGGTTGACGATGAGGCGATGTGCCAACGTGGGCTCGGCCAGAACCTTCACGTCATCCGGGATCACGTAGTCCCGCCCCAGAAGTGCAGACCTGGCCTGGGAGCTTCTGTGGAGGGCCAGGGCTCCGCGCGGACTGCTACCCAGGTAGACATCAGGGTGACCACGAGTGGCTCCCACCAGCGACACGACATACTCTTTGATGGCATCGTGGACGTACACGGCCTTGATGCTCTCCTGCATCTCCACCAGTTCGCTTGCACCCACCACCTGGTCTATGCTCTCAATGGGGTGAACGTACTGCTGCGCCTCCAGGATCCGTATCTCGTCGGCGGGACTGGGGTAGCCCAGGCTGATGCGCATCAGGAACCGATCCAGCTGGGCTTCGGGCAGGGGAAAGGTGCCTTCATACTCGATGGGGTTCTGCGTCGCCAACACGAGAAAGGGCCTCTCTAGGGGATGCGTCACACCATCCACCGTCACCTGATGCTCCTCCATCGCCTCCAGCAAGGCGGACTGTGTCTTGGGAGTGGCACGGTTGATCTCATCGGTGAGAACGATATTCGCCATCACCGGCCCGGGGCGAAACTCGAATCGTCCCGTGCTCTGGTCGTAGACAGAGACGCCTGTTACGTCACTCGGCATCATGTCGGGAGTGAACTGGATCCGCTTGAAGGAGCAGCCCAGGGACTTGGCAATGGCTTTGGCCAGCATCGTCTTCCCTACCCCGGGGACATCATCGATCAGCACGTGCCCTTGGCAGAGCAAAGCGATGAGAGCCAACTGGACCTCATCGTGCTTTCCGATGATCACCCTCTCCACGTTGTCTACGATCCTCTGGGCCGTTGCCTGCACTCCATCCATAAACCACTGCTCCCTAGGGTGCGGCCGGCCTGACGCAGTCTCCTCCACCCGCCTTGGCATCGTACAAAGCCTTGTCGGCACTTCTTATCAGCTCGTCTTTCACCTTGGCGTCGGTGGGATAGCTTGCCACTCCTATGCTAATGGTCATTGCGCGATCCTCACCCGCCAGGCCCCGAGTGTGTCCGACTTCTAGCACTCTGACCAGTCGGCTCAACCGGTTCGCAGTAGTCATGGCATCGGTCTTGCCCGTTTCTACCAAGATGATGGCGAATTCGTCGCCTCCGTACCTCGCCACGGCATCGCAGTTTCGAACCGAGGCTTTTAGCGTCCAGGCCACCTCCTTCAACACTCGATCGCCAGCTTGATGCCCGAGCCGGTCATTGATCACCTTCAAGTAATCCAGATCTACCATCAAGAGCGAAAGGGGTCGCCGAAATCGATCGGATCGAGAGATCTCCGCCGCAAGAAGCTCCTCGAACGCGCGCCTATTGTATACCTCAGTCAGCCCGTCGAGCTGTGAGAGCCGCTTGTAGAAGTCCCTCTCTCCCGCTGCCTGAAGAAGCCTCCGCTTCTCCAGTGCCTTGTCCACGACAAGCCTGATTCGATCGACGTTGAAGGGCTTGCTGATGTAGTCATAGGCACCGAGCTTCATCACTTCCACGGCAGACTCTACCGAGGCGTACGCGGTAACGATGATCACTTCGCACAGGGGGTCAAGTTCCTTGGCTTTGCTGAGAACCCCTATGCCGTCGACACCCGGCATCTTCAGGTCCGTGATGACGAGGTCGAAGGAGTCCTCCTCCAATCTGGCTATCGCCTCCGGCCCGCCGTGGCACACCTCCACGTCGCTCCGCTCTCCGTCGAGGACCCTCTTCAGAAACCTGCAGACCACCTCCTCGTCATCCACAACGAGAATCCTGGGTGGACTCTCTTTCCTCTCCTCCTCATTCGACTCTGTGGCGTTCACACCTTGATTGAGATGAGCTGCAGCGTCGTCAGCGGTTCTCGGCGGGGATGTCATCACGTCCTCTCCCAGATCCGGCGAATGGGACGAAGTCTTGGGGGAACGATCCACATTATACCAGACTATGGGCGCTCACGCAAGGCCCTGCACGTCCAGCGCGGCACCGGCACGCCACTACGCCTAACTCTAGACCTCCCACTTGGGCGCGAGCGCCTGCGGTCTCGGCCGGACAGTCGGACCGCATTCCCTCGGGTCCCAGCCCGTGCTTGCACGTGCCGTGCTCCGAGGGCACGGGGCCAAGCCGCCACTGAACACCTGGAGCAGCCACGCCAGTCAGATCTCTGCCCGCAACACCGCCTCAACGATCGGAAGCTGTTGCGAGCTCAATCGCCTTTCCATTGTCAGGGCCTATGCCGTGTGGTAAAATAGCCACGAGTAGCCATCCCAAGAGATGAAGTGAAATGAACGGAGCGCGGATTCTCGTAGTTGACAGCGACACCCGCAGCCTGGAGTCCAGCACACGCATCTTGGAGCGAGAGGGTTATCAGGTCACGAAGGTCGATAACGGACCCGGGGCGATCGACCTGGCCCTCCGCAAGAGCTTCGACCTGATCCTGAGCGATCTCACAACGAGTACCGAGAGCGGCCTGGACGTGGTGAGAGCTATCAAGGAGAAGGATCCTCTCACGGCCCAGGTGGCTGTAGTTGGCCCGACCGCCATGGACGCGGCCATCCGCGCGTTGCGGACGGGAACGGATGACGTCGTCGTCCGACCTTTCTCAGACGAGGAACTGCGCGAGGTGGTAGCCTCCGCTCTCGCAAGAGGACGCGCACGGCGCAAAAGTATCCGTTTCAGCGCTCTCATCCCACTGTATGAGCTGAGCAAGTCATTCATGGGGATGACCAACCTGGAGCAATTGCTCGCCGAGATTGTAGAGGTCAGCTGCCGGGAGACCGGCGCAGACCGGGCCTCTCTGATGCTCGTGAACGAAGACGCCCAGACGATGACTATCCAGGCAGCCGTGGGTCTTCCCCAGGAAGTTATGGAGACAACCAGCATCAGGTTGGGCGAGGGCATCTCGGGCATTGTAGCCCAGCGACGTCAGGCCGTCGTCCTGGACAACACTTCATCGCCAGGCGCTGAGTTCAGGGAACTGATGAAGCGGGACCTCATCTCCTCGGCGATCTGCATACCGCTCACCGTGAGAGATGACCTGATCGGGGTACTCAATCTGAGCAAGCTGGGGCACAACACCTCCCCCTTCACCGCAGGGTCTCTCGAACTCGCCTCCGTCCTGGCAGGACAGGCAGCCATCGCCATCAAGAACGCGCGCCTGTTCGAAGAGGCTCAAAGGGCATACACGGAACTCAAGAAGCTGGACGACCTGAAGAGCGAGTTCATAAACGTGGCCTCTCACGAGTTACGGACGCCTCTCGCCGTCCTGCTGGGCTACGCATCGTTGCTGGACGAGCAAGCGACTGAGACGACCAAGATATACACACAAGCTGTGATCCAGGGCGCCGTTCAGCTCAACAAGCTGGTGACCGACATGCTCAATCTCCGATATCTGGATGCTGGAGAGATGAAGCTGGAGCTGCAACCCGTCCAGGTCTCAGCTCTGGTGCAGGCGGTGGTTCAAGAGCTGAGCTTCCTGACCGAAGACAAGGGGCAGTCGCTCACACTGGATGTGCCGGAGGGCACGTCTTCCATCTGGGCTGACGCCAGCAAGCTACGCCTCGTCCTGTCCAATCTTGTGTCCAACGCTATCAAGTTCACCCCCGAGGGTGGCAAGATCGAGATCGCAGCCCGGATGGACGAAGACGAACTCACTATGTCGGTGCGTGACACAGGGATCGGCGTCGTCGCCGAGGAGCACGACAGGCTGTTCGACCGCTTCTACCAAGTGGGTGAATCGCTCCGAAGAGAGTATCCGGGTCTCGGCCTCGGCCTATCTATCGTGAAGGAACTCGTGGAACTACATCAAGGAAAGGCCTGGGTGGAAAGCGAGGTGGGAAAGGGAAGCACCTTCTTCTTCACCGTCTCGCGCCGCCTTACCCTGCCTTCGATAACTGATCAGATGCAGCGAAAGGACGTGGAATGATATCTGCAACCGAGTTGAGGAAAGGGGTCACATTCGAACTCGACGGAGAGCTTCATCGCGTACTGGAGTACCAACATTCATACCTAGGACGCGGCAGCGCTAACGTGCGCGTGAAGCTGCGGAATCTGCGCACCGGGCGCACCATCGAGCGCAACTTCGGGACTAGCGAGAAGTTCCAGGACGTGCGGTTGGAGCTTCGCCAGGTGCAGTACCTGTACGGTGATGGTGACCTCTACTACTTCATGGACACGGAGACTTACGAACAGCCGGCTATCTCCGCAGACACCCTCGGGCATAACGTGGACTTTCTGAAGGAAGGGATGGTTATCTCCCTTTCCACGTACGAGAGTCAACCAGTAGAGATAGAGCTACCGGTCACCGTAGACCTGGAGGTGACCCAGACCGAGCCAGGCGTCAAGGGAGACACGGCGACCGGGGCTACAAAGCGCGCCATCCTGGAGACGGGTCTGGCGGTTCAAGTGCCGCTCTTTGTGGATGAGGGAGATGTCGTGCGCGTGGACACCCGCACAGGAGAGTACCTAACCAGGGTCTAAGCCCGGCCTTCACCTGTGTCGCGCCTCTCTGCTGCACCATAGGGGCCGAGCGTGACCTGTGGCCGCGCATTCCCTCCGGCAAGCCGACCGACTTCCGCCCTGAGGCCATCGAGCAGGGATGTCGCCAACTCGCTCTCGAGCCCGGGGAAAGTGAAGTGTATCTCCGTGTCGCTGCGACAGAGTTCATTGCCCATGGGGTACTCCACCTCCAGCAGTTCCTTGACCAGGTTGAAGGTTTCGGGATCAGGGTGTTCCGAACCAACCGTCAGAGTACACCAGGAGAGACGATGCCATTGCGGCCAGACGCCCTCGACGAGAGCCTGCGCCGTGCTGGACTTGTATAGACCGGACAGAGTCCAGCAGTGCTCCCAAAGACTCGTCTGGCTCCCGCCCCTCGAAGTGCCCACCAGTACCTTGTCGCAGGCCCACCGAGCGATGGACCTCACCCCGAGCCATCTCACCGCTGCTCTTTCCTCGCCTTCCAGCTCAGCCCCTTGATCGAAACCACGGAGCAGAGCCATCGCCTCTTCGCTCCGCGCGCAGAGCCGGCTCTTCCAGAACCAGGATCCCAGATCCCCTGGGCCGTCTTTCCTGATGTTGTTGATCTCCAACAGTTGGTTGGCCAGCACCTCGCAGCAGAGCTCCCGAACGTCCACCAAGTGCTCCACGTGGCAACGAGACCGCGGCGTGCCCCGCGTCTCTTCCCGTTGGTGGATCGCACGGAACAACCTCACCTCTGGTGGCAGCAACTTTTCGGGATGCCAGGTCCGTCCCTGCATCTCCACCAGGTCCGCCACGAAGGGGAGTTGATCCAGGCCTTCGTGGAAACCCTCTGCGGAGATGAAAGGAGGTTCCATCGCCTCCAGCCCTCTTTCTCCTTGGATCTGCCACGCCCAATCGGCGAGCACACCTCTCGCCAGGCATCCCACTCGCTCCACGGCCTCCAGACGATCGGGCGCACCCGCGCAGCGAAGATCGCCCAGCGCCGCTTCCAGTTTGCGGGAGACGGCCTCCACCGATGCACGGTCATCTCCCGTCAGCGTATCTATCTTCTCTCCCAGGAGGGTGGCAACGGCCCTTTCTTGATCGGTGAGGGGGCAGTAACGCAGAGCGTAGAGCACGGCCGACAAAGGACCTATTTCAGACCCCAGGAAAGGATCCGTCCCTCTGGCCAAGCGCCGCAGGATCAAGTGGTGGGGAAACGCACTGCCGGCCGAGACGAATTCCGCGCTGAGCTTCCCTAGCTCGTGGATGAGAACGCCTATCTCGTTCAGGAGGATCGCGTTTCGGACTTCGGGGCTGCCCAGAACCCTCAGCGCTTCACCGCCGGTCATTGATGCCTGCTCAGAACGGAGTGTCGGGCGCTCGCCAGAATACACCATTCTGCACCGGTTGTGTCGTGGTTTTCAGAATCGGACAGTGCCCTCGACCACCGGAACAACTTGACCACCCACCCGGACCCTGGTGACCTCACTTCCCTGATCACCGCAGCCCTCCGATGTCTCGCTGCCCCCGTCCAGCGCATTCCACAATAAAGAGAGCGAGGTGACAACACCCCGCTCTCATCCGCCAACACAGACCCGCTACTGACGGCCACATCTCCCGCAGATCTCCGGCAGCACCGGCCTCCTCGGGCCTCACAGAAAATCCGCCCCCCTCAGCACTGAAGCTCGCCACGCACAGCCTTGTATAACTCTTCGGCCCCCAGTTCCTCCAGGGTGTAGCACTCCGCCCCCAGGTGGAAGGCCAGTTCCTGGGCCAGCCCACGGTCAAAGGACTTGTGTTCCGTGTTGATGACCACGGAGCGAATGTTGCTGCGATGGATCAACTGCGCCATCTTGCACCCCTCCTCGTGAGGTGTCATGCCCGTCGTGGACACGTTTCCTGCACCGTCGGTGAGGAGAATCATAAGTGGCATCACCTGGGGATTGCGACGGATTTCGCGCATGAACACCTGATAGCTCAATTGCAGACCGCTGGAAAGAGGGGTCTTGCCGCCCACGGCGATGTCCTGGAGCATCTTCCCTGCCAGCTTCACGCTGGAGGTTGGTGGCAGCAGCAACTCGGCGCAGTTCTGACGGAAGACCACCAGTCCCACTCTATCGCGGCGCTGATAGGCATCCTGCAGGAGCGAGAGTATGGCCCCCTTGGTGGCCACCATGCGCTCGGCCGCCGCCATGGACCAACTGGCATCCACCACGAAGAGCACGAGATTCGCAGCCCGAGCCACTCGAACCTTCCGCCGCAAGTCGTCTCTCTCTATGGCCACAGCCACATCGGAGTGCTGTCGGTTGACTTGATGCGGTGCGGCCTCGCGCACCGTGGCATCGAAGGCGATGTCCTCCACCCTTCCATCCATGGGCCGGCTGAACACGTATCGCCCTCGCTTGCGGTTGGTGCGCGTCAGGCTACGGCGGCCTGAGGTACGTCTGGAGAGACGGTCGAGGGGTGTGCTGAGGCGCGGCACTCTCAATGGACCACCGATGGGGACCGGCACGCCACGACCGGTTGAGGAGCCGGTGCTATCCTCGGCATCCTGCTGTCTCTGGGGAGCGGACTGCTGCGGGGCGTACTCCTCCGCCCCCTGCTCATCGTTACTCAGGTCTTTTTTTTTACCCGCCGCGGGGACTTCCTGCACCATCGGCGCCATCTGGTCCGATGCGCCGACCTCCAGCCCGCGGAGTTGCTCCCGCAACTGCTCCAGGCGCGCCTCGCTCTGCTGGAGCGGCTGCTTCTTGAGGCGGTGCGGCAGAGCCAACTCAGCTGCCAGCAAGATGTCTCTGTGAGTGATCCTGTCCCTTCCCTCGAAGGCGGCATGGGCCACGCTCGCCTTCAGGATCACGATGTCCCCTCGATGACCGTCCACGCCCAGCTCCGCGCTTAGCTGCGCGATGGCTGAGAGCTCATCGTCCCTGTACGAGACTCTGTGCAGGAGATCCCTGGCGTGGGTGATCTGCTGTGCCAGCCGTTGCTCCTCTTGTTGCCACGCGCGATAGAAGCCGACGGGATCCCTTTCGTACTGGATGCGGCGGATGAGTATCTCCTTGCGTGCCCCCGGCTCGGAGATCCCACTTATCACCACGCAGAGTCCGAAACGATCCAGGAGCTGAGGGCGCAACTCACCTTCTTCGGGGTTCATGGTCCCTACCAGGATGAACTGCGCAGGATGAGAGAAAGAGATACCCTCCCTCTCCACGACATTCACCCCCATGGCTGCCGAGTCCAACAGGACGTCTACCACGTGATCGTCCAGGAGGTTGACCTCGTCCACGTAGAGCATGCCCCGATTGGCTGTGGCCAGGACCCCTGGCTCGAATCTCTTCCGTCCAGTCTTGATGGCGTTCTCAATATCCAGGGTGCCCACGACCCGGTCTTCGGTGGCGCTGACCGGCAGGTCAATGATCCTGATAGGCCGGCTCGCCACAGGCAGCTTCTCCCCGCCACCGTATCGTTCCGCGCACGAATCACACATCGCCTCGGGCCAGTGAGGATCACAACTGAAGGGGCAGTCAGCGACTACCTCGATGTCGGGCAACAGAGAAGCAAGGGCCCGCGCGGCGGTGGACTTGGCGGTACCCCTCTCGCCTCGGATGAGCACACCACCTATCAGCGGGTTGATGGCGTTGAGGATCAGGCCACGCTTCATCGGTTCCTGGCCGACAATTGCTGTGAAAGGAAAGATCGGTATCACCTAGGCATGCCCCCTGAGAGCTCAGGTTCTCGTCCCATACAGAGATGCGAGGGGATGACTCCGCAGACACCTGCGGAAGTGACCCCCTCCACCCTTATTAGTATACCAAGCCGTGCCGTCCCTGTCAAACCTTTCAACCATTGCGAAGGTTGAGAACCTTCGCAAGCCTGTAGAAGAACCATCATTCAACCCTCTCGAAGGTTCAGAACCTTGGGGAGGGTGTAGCCCCACAATCACGTCTTGTCCCCGTCTGTACTGTGTGCTATACTGGCGGCCGACCCCCAAACTCTCTCGAACCAACGATCAAGGATATGGAGGATATGGCTGTGTCGATCCTGTTCGATCCGGGTACCATCGGCAGGCTGTTACTGAGAAATCGGCTCGTGCGCTCCGCCACGGCGGAGTACATGACCGATGCGGCGGGAAGGCCGGAGAAACCCCACGCTGACCTGTACGGCGCGTTGGCCAGGGGCGGTGTGGGCCTCATCATCACCGGCCACTGCTTCGTACACGAGGGAGGCCGCTGCCAGGTGCAGATGACCGGGGCCC
Source organism: Anaerolineae bacterium (assembly GCA_049697655.1). GTDB lineage: Bacteria > Chloroflexota > Anaerolineae > UBA7937 > B3-Chlor > JAUVXJ01. The sequence goes on from JBAVWD010000296.1 coordinate 15,775, forward strand.
ACAGAGACGAACTCATCCCGGCCCTGGAGATGCTGACTACCGCCGTCCACGACGAGGGTGGGTTGGTGGCGATGCAGATCAACCACGGAGGCCGGGAGTGCCGCCAGGATGCCATCCCAGGCAAGGCCGTGGCTCCTTCTCCCGTGCCCACGGCCAAAGGAAAAGAGCGCCCGGAAGAACTGAGCGAGGAGGGGATCGAGCAGATCGTTGCTGCGTTCGGAGACGCCGCGGGACGAGCTCAGGCCGCAGGTTTCGACGGAGTTCAGATCCACGCCGCCCACGGCTACCTGATCAACCAGTTCAACTCGCCCGCCGCCAACTGGCGGAGCGATCGCTGGGGAGGCACTCCTGCGCGCAGGATGCGCTTCCTGGAAGAGGTAGCCGCGGCCGTCCGGGACCGGGTGGGCAACGACTACCCGGTACTGATCAAGTTGGGGATGGAGGATTCCGCACGTGACGGACTCACCCTGAAGGACGGCGCGGAGATCGTCAGCCACCTGGCAGACTGGGGAATCGATGCCCTGGAGGTCAGTGGAGGCATCGGCGGAACCAGCGTGCGCAAGGACATCCTCCGTGTGGAGGACGAGGGCTACTTCCTCGACGCCGCCCGGGCGGCTCGCGAAGCCACAGACCTGCCCATCATCCTGGTGGGAGGCATGCGGTCCAAGCAACTCATGGGACAGATCCTGGAAGAAGGAACAGCCGACTTCATCTCCCTGTCCCGGCCCCTCATCCGTGAGCCTGACTTGCCCAGACGGCTCTTCGAAGGTCAGGAACGCTCTACCTGTATCTCCTGTAACCGGTGTTGGCCACCGCCTGGGGAGTACGGCATCGCCTGTAGGGATCCCAACAAAGGGGACGAGGGGGCTATTGGCGGGTCACCCGCCTGAAGACGACCCGCCAGGAGCGGTGGGGTGTCGCTGCGGGGCAATCGGCGGCAAAGGAAAGCCCCTGGGTCACCTGGCTCCGGCCCTCTGCCGCCTGGACAGTGTAGCTGCCAGCGGCCACCACCAGGTAGTCGGCAAAGCCAGCGCCTACCTCTGGCTTCAGGCCAGTGTAGAACCAATCCTCGACGCCCGGCCCCTTGACCACGATCTTGACTCCTGCGACCCCCCGATCGTTTTCATCCCGGACATGGACGAGGATGTAGTCCCCATCGCGGTCACTGCTGCACCCCAGATCGCTCTGCTCCACCACTTGGTAGTCGAAGTCCGAAGCCACGGTGGGGGTAGGGGTGTCCTCGGGGAGCGGAGTTGGGGTGTAAGTTGGTGTGGGCGGCGGCTGTGTCGCTGTCGCCGTTGGCTCGGCCGGCGCTGCCGTGGCTGTAGGCATTGGTTCTACAGGGGTTACGGTAGGCACCGGGGCTGTCGTGGGAACCTCGGTCGGGGTAGGTTCCGGGGTGGCGGTCGGTTCCTGGATGTAGGGCAACAACGCTACATCGGTCACACCCAGGTCATAGGCCAGTTGAGCCAGGCTCCGGGTCTCCTCACTGTAGCCAGCCTCGCCGTACCTCTGAAAGAGGCCCAACACCGACTGCTTGGCGTCCTCCAGCCCCAGTTGCCCGAGCCTGAGGGAGGCCAACCCTAAGTTTGTATCCTGGTCGTAGGCCGCTGCGATCATGACCACGTAGTCATCCTTGTGTTCCTGACGCAGGTCGATCGGATCGGTGTCGTAGTACTCCACCGGCCAGACCTGCCAAGTGAGAAGCAGACCCAGAATCAGGCCGGCAACGATGCCCACCAGGACGAAGAGGAGATGCCCGCGCTTGAGACCTGCCAACATGCCAACCGTTCCCTATGGCTGATAGGTACGCTGGAAAGTAAGGAAGAAACAGGTGTGATGTTTACCGTACGGATCCTGTCGAGTTCCCAGGCCCATACCATAGATCTTGTCACTCGGCTCGTTACCGCCGACGTAGACGTTGTAGGACCCCAGCAGGTCGTTCATCACGAAGTTGTAGGCGTACTCCTCCCCCAGCTTGTCGGGCGAAGGATAGGTCTCGTAGTGGGGGGAGCCCCCATACTCAATCACTATCGTCTGGCCGATGGAACGGTTCCCATGCTCGTCCAGGAC
>JBAVWD010000297.1:0-5086 GCA_049697655.1 Anaerolineae bacterium
GGCCGCTGGGCCATAAGGCTCGGGGCTCAGATCGCCCTCTCTGCTGGACTGCTCCGTCCCCCAAGGTGTATCTCAAAGGCCTCGAAAGCTTCGTCGCCATACAGTACGAAGAGCACCTCTTCTAGGCAGCTGTCACCAGCGAGGTGCTCGTTCACCGCGTCTGTCATTACCTCCGCCGCTCGGCTGTAGGGGAATCCCCCAACGCCGGTGCCCAGGGCGGGGAAGGCTATGCTCTTGAGCCCCAGTTCCTCGGCGCGGAGCAGGCTGTTTTGCGTGGCAGTTCGGATCTTGTCCGCATCTGTTACCATGTCGGTGGCCATCACCGCAGCATGGATCACATAGCGCGCCTTTAGTGCTCCGGCGCCAGTGACCACAGCCTCACCCACTGGGATTGGGCCCTGCTTGGCGGCCTCGTCCTCGATCTCCTTGCCCCCCGCTCGCTTGAGTGCTCCAGCCACCCCACCACCCATCCACAGCGCATTGTTGGCTGCGTTGACGATGGCGTCCGCGCTGACACGTGTCAGGTCGCCCTTGTGGAGAGTGATCCTCGACACTCAGCTATCCTCCTCCATGCTGGTGAGCACCTTCGCCACAGCATCAATGGCCGCTCTCTGCTTCCTGTACAAGTCCGACTCACTCACGGATAGGCGCGTGGCGATTTGAGTGATCCGCAGACCCCTGATGAATTTCATCTCCAGTATGTTGTAGAGAATCCACTCTTTGGTTGTGAGAGTCTGTTGGCCCTCCGGTGGCTTGAGTGCCTCGATGGCCTTGTAGAGCACAGAGCGCAGCGCTTTCGTAGGCACCTGGCCGCTCTCCTGTGCGTATTGCCGCACGATCTTCATCCTCAGGAGTGGACTTTCCGTCAGACCCGGCCCGCCCCAGTAGTGGCTCAGCGCTTCCTTGACCGCCCTCGGAAAATCCGGGGCATGTGCGGGACTGTGCTCTAGGGGCTCCAACATGGGCGACCCGACGTAGCGCGGAAGGCTTTGCCAGCGTTGTATGGACTCGATCTCCGGGGTCAACTCCCACAGCAGTGTGAAGATGCCTCTTTGCAGCTGCCAGTCCTCCAGCGCCAGCGCCGCCTGATCGATCAGGGTCAACGCGATCTCGTCCTCCCTCTCCGTCAACTCCATCTGATCCAAGGTTGTTCGGATGCCCAGTATGCCGACGATCTGCTCGCCTGAGCGAGTCCGCAGCGGCAGCAGCCAGTAGTCGCCCTGTTCGGTGAACAACTGTGCGACACCGTTGGGCTGCTCCGCTCCGTTTTCCCCCGCGAGAAGCTGCGCCAACTCTTCCACATCGTACTCCCTGATGAACCGCATGGCGGCAGCGCGCGAGCCACAGACCGCTTGTGCGTGAGCCATGCCCTCCCGCTTCGTCACCACGAACCCGGTGTTGGCGCGCAGTAGGTCGCAAAACGCGGCCAAGATGTTCTCCAGAAGCTGGGATAGGTCTGTCGTGGTGAGCAAACGCGTGTCCAACTCTCGAATCCAGGTGATCTCAGCGCTATCGCGCCGGTAGATCAACAGATCGATGAACGGGGCAGCGGCGCTGATGAGCACTTGTAGCAGTACTATGCCCACGACAACGGCGAAGATGAGCACCGTGTCGCGCGGCAACCCGAGTATGCTCTCCACCCTCGGAACCACAAGCATAAGTGCCAGCAAGCAGATACCCACCAGAGGTCCGCGCAGCAAGTAGTTCACCAGGCTCCGCTTGACCACTCTGTCCGGCGTCAGCGCCCCATAGAAAGCGACGCTGTAGGCCAGAACGACAGTCATGAAGGCAATGCCGACATTGCCCACAAGCGCGATGAACAGCAGGAGGTTGGGCGTGAAGTGATTGGGTAGACTGGCGAGTAGCATATACGGGAAGACGCCCAATGCGGGTGCTGCAAATGACACCGCCAGGTACGTCATCCTGCGCCTCGACGTCGAGGTTACTGTCCTGCGACGGGCCCGCTCGATATTGAGGACACCCATGCCGGTGACGAGGAAGAAGTACGCGGAGAAAATCCAGAACAGTGGTCCAGCCTGAAAGTAGACTGCCCAGGAGGTGTCCACGCCGTCTTGCACAAGCAAAGAGGTGAACAAAGTAAGCAGCACGAGTATCGTCCCGAACAGATACGTTGTCGCCACCAGCCCCCGACGCACACGGGAAAACGAGTTCGTGGTTCTGAGCAAGGTATCAGAGAAGTGGAGATAGGCAGCCGGTATGAAGGCAATACCCAGCCACTGGAACTTGAGCCACATGAATGTCGTGGCCGGTTCGTGAACGTTGATGAGCACCACATCAGCTGCGTGGACAACCGTGACGAAGGCAAGGAGAGCGCAGAACGCGCGCCCCACGGAACTGCGCAGGTTGTGGCTGAGAATGTACACCAACAATGAGAAGGCCACTATGACGTTGGTGGCCGCCAGTATAAGATTGCCCAGGGAGAGGACGCCGGTAAGCGTCACACCTTGCATCGCGTCCCCCTCATCGCGTGAACAAAGCCCTCTCGACGGACAGTGGTTTGCATTCTCCCACCTTCGTGACAACTACGGTGCATTTCTCAACTACACGCCGGGTACCAGGGCGACGTAGAAGTATGCGACAACAACCACAAAAAGCAGACTGTCCACACGATCTAGTACGCCACCGTGACCAGGCACCAGCCCGCCCGAGTCCTTCACCCCCATCTGTCGCTTGATCATCGACTCCACCAGGTCGCCAGAGATGGCAGCCAGTGAGGTAGCGAAACCAAAGCCCAAGGACCAGGGAAGGGGCAACCCCAGCACACGACCCATCAGCGCCACGAGAACCGTAGCTCCCAGCCACCCTGCCAGTGCGCCCTCCCAGGTCTTGCGGGGGCTGACGCTAGGAAAGAAACTGCGCCTACCCCATAGCTTGCCAAAGGTGTATGCGAAGCTATCGCAACTCCAGGAGGCTGCCAACGCCAGAATCATCCAGTTCAGCCCGCCCGGCAAACCCCTGAGCTTAACAAAGTAGCCGGAGAGACAGCCCAGGTACAGTGATCCGGACAGGCTGAGAGTCCAATCCAAGAATGGCTGCTGCGACCCACCCGTGCGGATCAGTTGCCAGGCGAGAGAGGAGACGAGTATGAGCACAAGCCCGCCGAGCACCTGGTCTGATGTCAGCACAGCGGCCCCAAGAACCAGGAACGCAGTTAGTCCATACTGAAGGGCTGGAAGCGGCCGGAATCCACCGTGGGCGATCATCCGCTGGTACTCACGTCCGGCCAAGAGAGACATGGCCAGCACTACTCCAACAAAAGGCACCCCGCCAAGATACACCGCCGCGAGGCTTATCAGCCCATATGCCACACCACTTATGATGCGACGGCGGAGAACGGACAATCTACACCTTCAGCCTGCCAAAGCGCCTCTCTCTTTGGGCGTAAGCCCGCAACGCCTTGGTGAGTTCCTCCTTGTCGAAGTCCGGCCAATAGGTGGCCGTAGAGTAGTACTCCGCATAGGCAGATTGCCAGATGAGGAAGTTGCTGAGCCGCATCTCGCCGCCAGTGCGGATGATCAAGTCTGGATCGGGCAATCCCTCTGTATAGAGATAGTGGCTGAACAGTTCCTCGCTGATGTCCTCAGGGCGTACGCCATCCTCGAGCATTCTCCGGACACCACGAACTATCTCCGCTCGCCCACCATAGTTGAACGCTACGTTGAGAGTCAACCGATCGTTGTTCTTCGTCAGCTCGATAGCGTCCAACACCGCCTTTCGCAACCTGTCAGAGAGTCCTTCGAGGTCTCCGATGTGGCGCAGCTTCACACCCTCGCGATGAAAGTTCTCGACCTCGCTCTCCAGGACCCTTTCCAGAATCCCGATCAGCCCCCGTACTTCGTCGGTAGGCCGGTACCAGTTCTCCGTGGAGAAGGCGTAGATGGTGACGACTTTGATGCCGCACTCACCGCACGCCTGCAGTACGCGTCGGATGTTCTCCGTGCCCGCGCGATGACCTTCCAGCCGCGGCAAACCATGCTCTTCCGCCCACCGGCCGTTTCCGTCCATGATGATGCCGATGTGATGGGGTACGGATGATAGAGGCTCAACGGAGTACATGTCCCGCCCTAGACTTCCATTATCTGCCGTTCCTTGGCTTCCCCGACCTCGTCTATCTCCTTCACATAGAGATTCGTCAGTTCCTGCATCTCGTCCCTGCCACGGAAGTGGTCATCCTCGGAGACGAGTTTCTCTTTCTCCAAGTCTCGCATGTCCTGCAGACCGTCGCGTCTGCAATTGCGAACGGACACTCTGGCCTCCTCGACTCGCTTCTGGACCATCTTGACCAGCTCGAGACGGCGCTCCTCCGTCAACCGAGGTACGGACAGACGGATGACCTTGCCGTCGTTCCCAGGGGTCAGGCCCAGGTCGGATTTGAGGATAGCCTTCTCGATCTGGGGCAACGAGGATGGATCGTACGGACGAATTACCAGTAGTCGCGGCTCGGGAACCGAAATGGTGGCTAGTTGATTCAGGGGAACGTTTGTTCCATAGTACTCAACCTGAAGTCGCTCCACCAGCGCAGGTGACGCCCTGCCAGTCCTGATGTTGACCAGGTCGCTCTCCAGAGCCTCAACGCTCTTCTTCATCCGCTCTTCGGTTTCCTGCAACACGTCTTCAATCATCGGGGACCCTCCACACTTGAAGCCAACGCTACTCAAGCAGCGGACACCAGGGTGCCCAGACGCTCCCCGCGCACTACTCTCAGCAGACTGTCGGGCACCCAGAGATTGATGACGACTATCGGCAAGTTGTTCTCCATACATAGGGAGATGGCTGTGCTATCCATCACTCCTACACGCAACTCCAGCGCTTCGAGGTACGTCAGCCGCTCCAGCTTCCTCGCCTGAGCATTGACCTTGGGGTCAGCATCATATACGGCATCCACCTTTGTGGCCTTGATCAAGATCTCGGCGTCAACCTCCATCGCTCGCAGGGCTGCCGCGGTGTCTGTGGTGAAGTACGGATTGCCTGTTCCAGCGCCCATGATCACCACACGGCCCTTCTCCAGGTGTCGAATCGCTCGCAACCTGATGTACGGCTCGGCCACCGCGCGCATCTCGATAGC
>JBAVWD010000298.1:0-3072 GCA_049697655.1 Anaerolineae bacterium
AGCACGAGAGGTCCATCAGGCGTAGGAATCACAATCCCATCTGCCACGCTCTCCCCCTCGATCTCCGTACCTGGGAACACAATCGCGTTCCGAAGAACGCAGGCACGCACCGTCGCTCGCGGTCCCACGACGACTGACGCGCCAAGGTCGGAGCAACTTACCCTAGCCTCGGGCGAGACCCAGATGGGGCACTCCACGCCCGAGTACCCTGCGGTCCGACGGTATCCCTCTTGGGCCCCGGGCGCGTGAAAGGTGTCTGACCAGTGCTCCAACATGCGGCGACTCACCACAAGCAGATCCTGCAGCTCGTTGATGTTGGCACGCCATCCCCGGAGGGGCACGGCCCGTACCACCGCCCCGGACTCCAAGAGGGCCGCTGTCAGTGAGCGCAGGTCGTCTCCGTCGAGCAACTCCCGCAACAGGCCGAAGACACGCGGCGACAGCACGTAGCACCCCGTGGACGTCAGTCGCCCAGCCACGTCGCCGTGCGAATCCTGCTCAGCCGTCGCAAAGACGGCCTCCGGCCAGGATCCGCGGCGCGTACAATCTACCTCTCGGGCAAGGTACTCCAGATCATGGGAGAGGTAGTTGTCTCCGTGGATCACGATGAACGGCTCTGTGACGAGTCCCTCGGCGGAGGCCAAAGCTCGGAGTAGCGTGAAAGGAGGTTTCTGCTGCACCGGCGTGACGCTCTGCAAGCCCCTCAGGGCCCGGATCACGTCCCCATGTCGGTCCCTCGTGATGACGAACACATGGGTGACTGGGAATCCCGAGAGCAGCGCCAACTGATGGTCCAGCAGAGTGCCTCCGGGCAGGTAGAGCAGCGTCTTGGGTACATGCGCGGTGACGTGCCGCATGCGCTTTCCCTCACCACCTGCTAGGATGAGCGCTTGCATGATCTTACCTCACACCTGGAGGGATTCTACGAGCGAACCGACTCCTTGCCAATCGGTCTGCCAGATGATATCATGTATGTGCACCTGGCACCGAACGCCAGGAGAGGCGGCCAAGGTACAGCCCATATGCAGGCCTGCGAGCCTGAGGAATAACCAAGCTGTGGGATCTGTGCTTTGACTGACGGTCGACCCTACGCACGTCGGCGGTGATACTCCGGGGCCCCTGCCCTGTGCTCCTACGTTGCGCGTCCGATCAAGCAGCGGTTGGCAGACGACCTCAGAGCCACCTACCGCGGCGTGCGCCATGAAAGTGCCGTGACCTGGAGCCAGTCGATCGCTGCCGGGCAAGCAGGAGCTATGATGAACGCGAAGAGAGTTGTGATCCCTGTGCTCATGCTCATCGTGTGTGCAGCCGTCCTGGTGACCTACAACGTGGCGGCCGTGAACAGGACCTCACCGACCCCCACACCTACCCAAACTGCTCGACCGATTCCGACTGCCACGCCTCGATCTGCGTCCACCTCAACACCATGGCCCAGTGAGGAACCAGGCTCGCTCATACCAGCAGCCGGAGAGCCCGCGCCGGAATTCACGCTCCCTTCGGTGAGCGGCGATGCGGTTACGTTATCCGACTATCGAGGCCAGAAGAACGTTGTTCTGCTGTTCTACAGAACCGGCGGTTGAGGCCCCTGCAGGACGCAACTCGGGCAGTTGCAGGAAGACTATCCGCGGTTCGAGGAAGTCAACGCCGAGATACTGGCCGTCAGCGTGGAGGATGCCGCCATCGGGAGTCACGTCTCCGAGTTGCTGGAGATCCAGTATCCAATACTCTCGGACGTCGAGCACAGGGTTGTGGACCAGTATGGGGTCTACAACCTCTTGGGCGACTCCCTGGCTACTCCCTCCGTCTTCTTGATCGACATGGAGGGGATCATCCGATGGGCGTACGTGGGCCAGTCGTCCAGCGACCGACCCAGCAACGAAATGATCCTCGGACAACTGAGGGGACTCAACTGACCCTGACGAGGAAAGATCATCAACGCCGAGTGGGCGCGCGAGATGGTTGCAGCGGCCGTCAGGCAGGAGTGATGAGCAGCGGGTATTCGTTCTCAAACTCTTCGTCGCCGTACCCCAGCCTCAAGCGCAGTATCCTCTCGCCAGGTTCTCTGAAGCGCAAGTGAAGCAATCGTACGAGTTCGGCTTCGGAGTCTGCTGGGAGCGCAGATGAGAATTCAGCGTGGGTGGTTCTCTCGCCATCCGCACTCAAGATCTCGACGCTGACTGCCACCTCGTCGTAGTCTTCTGGACTGTCGTTCACGATGTAGATGGGCACCGGGATCTCTTTGCCCACAGCGAACTCCCGACCCTCCAGCAGCGCGAAGACATACTGCGGGTGGAAAGCCCGCTGCATGTCATAGTAGGAGCGCTTTGGAACCCGCCAGTAGTCTAACACCGACCACTGCACCGCCGGGTTGGGATCGTGGAAGCAAAAGGCCAACACCCCGCCCACCGGCCGGTATTTCTGGCATCTCAGGCGGTCCATGTAGGATCTGTTCAGAGCGGTCTGGTATTCCTGGCTCGCGTCGATGAGTTCCTGTAGGTCTTTGAAAGAGCCGAGATCCAGCCACTTGCCCATGATCTCTCGCTGGAGGCTGTGTCGCTTCTCCAGACGGTCCCAGTCCACCCGGGAGAGCTCGCTGTCCATGAACCGTATGCTGCTCTCGTGGTTGGGGAAGCTCTGCGCGCCGAACTCGGTCACGAACTTCAGGCGCCCGGCCATACTCTCCAGTTTCGCGGCGGGATCTTGCGGACGGTACCAACCGTAGTAGAGGTGGCTGTCCGTCCCCTGCCGCAGGAGGGGCAGGCGCCACTCTCCAGAAGAGCGCACCACAAAGCGGGTACGATCGAGTTCTTCGACCCTGCGTCTCAACTGGCTGTCCATCCGCTCCCTGTTCCAGTTGTAGAACTGGAGCGAGAACAGGGTCTTGACGACCCACCACCAGCGACGGCCGTTTGGCTCTGGCAGGATGCCTGGCTCGTTGTGGGTACACCAGATCACAACCGACGGATGGTTGTAGAGGTGCCGCACCATCAATTCCACCTGGCGAACCGCCTCGGGCAGAATCTCTTTGGAGTAGTTCCACTGTAGCGGAAAATCCTGCCATATCAGCATCCC
>JBAVWD010000299.1:0-8657 GCA_049697655.1 Anaerolineae bacterium
GGCACGCCTCGTTGAGGAGAGCGGCGCCTTACGAGAGAGCCTCGTGATCCTGCGCGAGAACCTGGAGAGCTTTGCTCATCTCAGTACTGATCGGCAGCTGGAGGCCCTGGCTGGCCTGGAGCAGAGACTCCAGACGGTGGCCTCCGCCCGGCCTCGTGACACCGAAACAGAGTCGAAAGCAATACGCCAGCAGATCCAGGAGCTGCGCCAGGAACTCCCTGAGCTGTACTACGGAGACGCGCGACTCCGTGATCTTCTGGATCGGGCCGCACGTCTTCGTCAAGAGTATGGCGCGCTGCACCAGAGTGTGTCTGGTCTGGAGGGCTCGGAGTGGGCCGCACAAGTAGCGCTCATCGAGAACAACCTCAGCCTGCTCGACAAGGCCATAGCGACCGCCAGGTGGGAGAACCCGCGCCAATTGGAGGACCTGCTCAGCAAGGCATCGGATCCCAGCCAGGTTGCGCAGGAGGTCCGGACCCGGCTCGCCACGGAAGAACAACTATCGCAGGCCTTGGTTCGGATGCAAGCCAAAGCGGATGCCCTCGTGCAGGACATGAGGGAGGCCAAACAGGAAGGCGTGGCCCTTCGCGACGAGACCGAAGCGCTGAGCCACATCGGAGCCACGCTGGGTCGAGTGCAGGAACTTAAAGCCCAGGGAAAGATGCGTGAGGCGTCAGATGCACTTCAGGCGGTCAAGGAGGAGGACCTCGACGAACTGCGGGCCAGAATCGAGGACAAGCTCTCCAGCGCCAAGCTAGTTCAGAGAAAGACCACACTCTCGCTCAGCAGGATGCCGGAGTCAGGGGGCGTAGCTAACTACAACGTCATACTCAATGTCACGGGCACTGGGTGGCAGGATGCCTCCTCCATACAAGGCAGCATCAAGGTCGCGCGCAGCGACAGGCTGGACATGAGGAAGGCCATCGACGACCTGACCACCGTCATCAATCTGCTGTTCGGAGCTCAAGCCACTCTCAGGGGCAGAATGCCTGAGCTGCCCGACAACGAGGCCGTGGATTCCCTGTCTGAGCTAGGAGACCTCATGTATCGTCTTTTCTTGCCCACCACCATTCAGCAGCACCTGAGCACTGCCCGTGACCCCTTGCTGATCGCCTCCAACGATCTGGAGCTCCCTTGGGAGCTTATGTGCGCGGAGAACGAGTTCCTTTGTCTGCGCTGCCCGGTAGGGCGTATGCCCATGATGCGTGAATTCCCTCGTCGCAACGAGTACACACGCGGCGAAAGGCTACGCTTTCTCTTCATCGCCAATCCAACCGGGGATCTTCCGGCGACAGAGAAGGAGGTGAACTGGATCGCTCGCAGGCTCAGCGAAGCCGCCGCCGATGTGGACATCTGGCTCGGAGAGGAAGCCACTGGGCTCAAGCTCCACCGCGCTCTGGCGTCAGGCAACTACGATATCATTCACTTCTCCGGTCACGCGTACTTCAACGTTGAGAACCCCGACGAAAGCGGCCTGCTTCTGGCCGGCCAAAACGTGTTCATCGCGCAGACCATCCAGCGCACTCTGAGAGGAAGGCCCCTCGTCCTGCTCAACGCCTGCGAGTCTGGACGGGAGATGATGCGGGAGGGCGAGGTGAGCTACACCGCGTCGGAGACCGAGGGGCTGGCCTCGTCGTTCATCAGGGGCGGGGCGTTGGGAATCATAGGCACCTTGTGGCCGATTTTTGACGAAGGAGCAGCCCAGTTCGCCGCTACCTTCTATGACCACCTGCTCTCAGGCAAGAGCCTGGGTGAAGCCCTGCGTCAGGCGAGGTGGCAGCTCAAGGAAACCCGTCCTCACGACGTAACCTGGGCCTCCTTCGTGCTCTACGGAGACCCCACTGTGACCATGCTGGAGTGATCGGGCCGCGGACTTCGACCCCTACGCTCACGGGGCTCAGCCGCCTCGCTCGCCTCCGGATGGCAGCTCTTCACCGGCCCGCATCCCACAGCCCGTTTCTTGCAATTCTGCCCTGGTGATGATAGACTAGACGCTGGTCCCTGTTGAGGTCTCTCAGCACCAATGTCAGACCCCGGACCTATCACTCGCCCGAGGAGACTCAGCGTGTCGCAGGCATTCTACCGCAAGTGGCGGCCCCGAACCTTTCACGAAGTTGTTGACCAGGAGCATGTCACGCGGACTCTCAGCAATGCCGTGAGCACCTCCAGGATCGTCCACGCCTACCTGTTCAGCGGACCGCGCGGAACTGGAAAGACCTCCACGGCGCGGATCCTGGCCAAGGCCGTGAACTGTCTGTCCGAGAGTGACGACAAACCATGCAACGATTGCGAACGGTGCAAGGCCATTGACGAGGGCCGGGCTATCGATCTCATTGAGATAGATGCTGCCTCACACACAGGTGTTGATGACATCCGAGAACTGCGAGACAGGATCAGCTTCTCTCCCTCTGAATCAAGATACAAGTTCTACATCATCGACGAAGTGCATATGCTTTCGACCTCGGCCTTCAATGCCTTGCTGAAGACCCTCGAGGAACCCCCCGAGCATGCCATCCTGGTCCTGGCCACCACCGAGCCGCACAAGATCCCAAGCACGGTGCTTTCACGATGCCAGCGGTTCGACTTCCGCCCTATCGCGCTCAAGGCAATGATCGGCCGACTACGAGAGATTGCCGCTCAAGAGGGACTGGAAGTCCACGAGGGTGCCCTGGATCTCATCGCTCGTCAATCCACGGGCAGCATGCGCGACGCCGAGAGCTTTCTGGACCAACTGGCCTCGTATGGAGGGGTTGAGATAACGCTGGATCAGGTGCGCACCATGCTGGGTACCGTCTCTTCTCAAGCGGTCAAGGATCTCGTGGATCACCTGGCGACCGGAGACGTGGCTGCGGGCCTGAATCAGATTGGCGATGCCATCGCAGATGGCGCAGACCCACGTCAGCTGAACAAGGAGTTGCTGGGCTATCTCCGTGGGCTCCTGTTGATGAAAACGACCGGGCGTGGTCCTTCGGAGATGACCGACGAACAGCAGAATGAGATGGAGCGCCAGGCGAAGTACTTCTCCCTCAACAGCCTGGTACGGACCATCAAAGCCTTCAATCAGGCGGCGCTGGATGTAAAGGGTTCAACCCAACCTCAGCTGCCCCTGGAATTGGCTTTTGTGGAAGCCTTACTTGGTGAGGAACCGGATGCCCAGGCCAACCCCACGGAATCGGTCACCGAGACTAGCAAACCGTCGGCGATCGTCAAGCGGCAGCGCACGGTGGCGCCCAGTGACCCTCCACCCCACACTCCGATGAAAACGCCATCGCCGGTGAGTGCGCCCCGTCCCAACAGGGAGGGCTCTCCACAGGGCCTGGAAGGCCTGCAGGGCGCATGGGGCGAGGTTGTGACCGGCATCAAGCGCAGTAGCAGGAACGTCGCGGCGATTGCCATATCTTGTCCACCCGTCGCCCTCGACGGCGACCTGGTCACCCTCCGCGCTCCGTCGAGATTTCACAGGGAGCAGCTGGAGTCCGATCAGGCCAAGAGGTTGGTGGAGCAGGTGGTCAGCGAAGTGCTCGGAGAGCAGTATCGCATCAAGTGCGTCACGACACCCGAGACGCCGGCAGCCGGCACCGCGGAGACCGATCTGGACAGTCTCACCGAGGATCCGGTTATCAAGAAGGCCGTTGCCGACCTGGGAGCCAAGATCGGCACCGTCCAGTGAGCGGGCGCGCTCACGACAGCGAGGCCACCCTCAGTGAAGGAAGCGCGCTCTGGCTGATAGACCACGCGGTGTTTCCTCAGAGAGAGACGTAATGAGGAAGGAGTGAATAGAGTGGCGAGAGGAAGAAAGCCTCAGTTCAAAGGCCAGGGAGGAGGCACCCTCAAGCAGATCCAGGAACTTCAGACCAGGGTACTGGAGGCACAAGAAGCCCTGGCCGAGCAAACCGTGAGTGTGTCCGTGGGCGGTGGCGCGGTGACGGTCGTGATGACAGGACACCACAAGCTCCAGTCCATCGGCATCTCGCCCGACGTGATTGACCCTGAGGACCCGGAGATGCTTCAGGATCTAGTCATAGCCGCCGTCAACGAGGCCTCCGACAAGGCCAGTGAGCTTGCCACTCGGAGCCTAGCCAGCCTGACAGGTGGATTGGGCATCCCGGGCTTGATGTAGGATGCGATCCGTCCCGCGGTCCGTAGAGCGCCTCATCGAGGAGTTGAATCGTCTGCCTGGCATCGGGCCAAAGACAGCCTCACGCTTGACCTTCTATCTGCTTCGCTCCCCGCAGGGGCAAGTCCAGGCCCTGGCCAAGGCCATAGGCGAGCTACAGGAGATGGTCGTTATCTGTTCGGTGTGCTTCAACATCGCTGAGGCAAGCCCGTGCCCCATTTGCGGCGATAGTCAACGGAATCATGCCGTTCTGTGTGTGGTGGAGGAACCACTGGATCTTCTGGCAGTGGAACGCACGGGGCAGTACGATGGCCTGTACCATGTCCTGCATGGTGCGATCTCGCCCGTGGATGGAGTGGGACCAGAGGATCTCAGAATTGCGGAACTCGTGGAACGTCTTCACAGAAAACCGGTTGAGGAAGTCATCCTGGCCACGAATCCGAATCTGGAGGGCGAGTCCACAGCCATGTACATTTCCCGGCAGTTGGCGCCGCTGGGAGTTCGAGTAACTCGCCTGGCCCACGGCTTGCCTATGGGAGGCGATCTTGAATACGCAGACGAGGTGACCCTGACCCGCGCCCTGGAGGGCAGAAGAGAGATCTAGCGGCTGCCGCGAGAAAAGAACACGTCCGGAAGCCAAGACTTGACATTCCCGGGCTCGCGAGCACCAGCGGAGGACACATTGGGAGAACTTGGCCAACTACTACGGGACGCCCGCGAGAATAAAGGCCTATCCATCGCAGAGGTGGAAGAGGACACCAAGATAAGGCAGGCTCAGATAGAAGCCCTGGAACAGGATGATCACAGCAGATTCGCGTCCGGCATCCAGCGCAAGGGCCTCCTGCGCAACTACGCCCAGTTCCTTGGGTTGGACCTGAATCAGATCGCTGCCCTGCAAAACACCGGAGAAGCGCGTACCGATCCCTTGCCGGTAGTGGCCGCAGGCTTCGAGCCTCCCAAAGGCATGGCCATCACATCATGGCTGTTCATAGATCTCTTCCTGGGCATACTCATCGTCGCCTCTGCCGTCCTCGTGGGATCGGTGATCTACAATCGCTGGCAGCCTACCTTGGCAGAATCCTCGTCTACGCCGACGCACCGGGCCAACCTGGCCTCACCCGTGCTACGGTTCACACCCACCAACACCCCCTCGCCCACGGGCACGCCTACACAGATACCCTCGGGTCGGCTTCAGGTGGACGTGCAGATCATCGCCCGCACGTGGTTGGAGGTTTCCGTCGATGGTGAGCCCGCCTTTCGCGGACTGATCGAGGCCGGCACCAACTGGTCGTGGTTTGCCGAGAACAGTATCGCCATGCACGTGGGCAACGCAGGCGGGGTCCTCGTGACGCTCAACGGACAGGATCTGGGTCCCCTCGGGGAAACAGATCAGGTGGTGGACATCGAATGGACCTGGGAGAACCTGCACGCCACGCCTGAGCCCGCCCCTGTCTCTGGCACGCCCGTCATCACCAGTACCGCGGTGCTGACTCCGAGCCCAGGCCCTTAGCACGCCGCCGATGCGTTTCTACCTCCTCTCCCTTGGCTGTCCCAAGAACACCGTGGAATCCGAGGGAATGCGGGAGTTGCTCCTCGCCGCTGGGCATGAGCAGGTGCAAGAACCGCAGGAGGCTGACATCCTCGTTGTCAACACCTGTGGCTTTATCGACATCGCCAGGGAGGAATCCCTGGAGGCTCTCCAGGAACTGGCTGACAGCAAGCGTTGTGACCAATACCTCGTAGCCGCTGGTTGTTTGGCCGAGCGATACGGGCCGGAGATGTCGGACATGGCCCCTTCGCTCGACGCCATCATCGGCACAAGACGATGGAGGGAGATAGCCACTCTCCTGGACGCACTCCCCGGCGACCCCGATAGAGGCGTGCCCTGCCAGCTACCGCAGACGGCTCCCGAGCGCTCTCTGATTCATCCCCTGCCTCGGCATTGCCCAGGCCTGGCCACTGCCTACGTGCAGATCTCCGAGGGATGTGATTCTCCCTGCGCATTCTGCGCTATCCCGCAGATCAAGGGGCCTTTTCGCAGCAAGTCGAGGGAGTCGATACTCACAGAGGCCCGCGAACTGGCAGAGCAAGGCGTAAAGGAGATCATCTTCATCGCCCAGGATACCACCGCTTACGGAATCGATTGGGGAGAGGCCGACGCACTGCCATCGCTCATTGACTACGTTCTCGCCGCTGTCCCCGACCTGCCGTGGCTGCGGCTGATGTATGCCTACCCACAACATGTCAGCCCACGCCTCATCGAGGTCATGGCCTCGCACACCCAGGTCGTCCACTATCTGGACCTGCCCCTACAACACGCCCATCCTCAGGTCCTGCGTCGTATGAATCGCCCTCACGACGTCGGCCGCGTCAGCTCCATCATAGCAGACTTGCGTCGCGCCATGCCGGACATCGCGCTGCGCACCTCCTTCATTGTCGGTTATCCCGGCGAGACCGAGCGGGAGTTTCAGACACTGCTGGGTTTCATGGGGGCAATGTCTTTCGACAGAGTGGGCATCTTCTCCTACTCCAGAGAAAAGGGAACGCAGGCTGCGCGGCTACCGAGGCAGGTCCCAGATGAGGTCAAGCAAGCGCGGTATGAGCGCGCCATGGCCCTGCAGCAGCAGGTCTCTCTGGCAAAGAACCGGCAGCTCATTGGTCAGCGGCTGGAGGTCCTCATAGAGGGTACAGGTGATGGCGTCAGCGTGGGCCGGTCCTACAGGGACGCTCCCGAAGTGGACGGGATGGTGATCATCCATGAAGAACTACCGGTCAATGAATTCGCGTCCGTGCACATCACAGAGGCGTTGGAGTATGACCTGATCGGCTACCGGGAGTGATTGAGTCTCGCGGGCGCGCGTTCTCTCAGTCGAAGAGGGCCGTGCTCAGGTATCTCTCCCCGCTGTCGGGGAGGATGGCCACCAGAAGCTGACCCCGGCTTTCCGGCCTCCCGGCCACCTCCAAGGCGGCATAGGTCGCTGCGCCGGCGGAGATGCCCGCCAGGATCCCTCCCACCTTCGCCAGACGGCGTGCCATGTCCAGGGCGTCCTCATCCTCCACGGTGATGACCTCGTCGATGATGTCCAGATTGAGGACTTCGGGGACAAAGCCCGCGCCTATCCCTTGAATGCCGTGTGGTCCGGGGTTCCCACCCGACAGCACCGGGGACCTGGCTGGCTCCACAGCCACCAGCCTCAGCTCCGGCTTACGCTCTTTCAGAGTCTCTCCCACGCCGGTGATCGTGCCCCCTGTGCCTACTCCCGCGACTAGCACGTCAACCCGGCCGTCGGAATCACGCCAGACTTCCTCGGCCGTGGTCCGGCGGTGAACCTCGGGGTTGGCCAGATTCCTGAACTGCTGGGGGACCAAGCAGCGGGGATCCTGCTGCGCCAGCTCCCCAGCGCGCCTCACTGCACCCGTCATAACCTCCGTGCCAGGCGTCAAGAGTACCTCGGCTCCCAGGGCGATAAGCAGCGTCCTGCGCTCCATGCTCATGGTCTCTGGCATGACCAGTAGCAGTCTGTACCCCCTGGTGAGATTCACGCACTTTGCAGATGCAATCTGCGCACCCACTCCCAGACGATGCCTCGCTGGGGTGCAAGCATAAACACAAGCAAGAAAATGACCGTGGCGGTGAGCACCACCACTGCCCCGGAGGCGACATTAATGTAGAAGCTGAGGTAGAGGCCGGCAACGCTGGAGAAAGCACCAATGGCCGCGGACACAGCCATCATCGTGCTCAGACGTCGCGTGAGTAGATAAGCCGTCGCGGCTGGTGTCACCAGCATTGCCGCGACAAGCCCCACTCCGACTGTCTGTAATGACACAACGATCGTCAGCGCTAACAGAATCAGCATGACGTTGTGCAGGAGTTCAGCAGGCAAGCCTAACGTGGCTGCTAATACCGGATCGAAGGAGACAACCAGGAACTGCTTATACAGCAGCGCAATGGTCGCCAGCACCACACAACCCAGAGCGGCAGTCAACCACAGACTACCCACGGTCACACCCAGAACGTTGCCAAACAGAATGTGCGTCAAGTCTATGGCGTATGTTCTGATCGTGCTGATGAGAGCCACACCTAGCGAAAGCGCGGCGGCGAATAGAATGCCGATCGCTGTGTCTTCCTTTAGGGCACCATGACGAGAGAACACGCCTATGGCCAGCGCAACCACCACAGCGGCTAATAGCGCGCCAACCATCAGGTCGCCCTTGAGCAAGTAGGCGATGGCCACACCAGGTAGAATCGCATGGGCCAGGGCGTCGCCCAGAAAGGCCATGGAACGCAGAATCACGTAGCATCCCACCACGGCACAGAGCACACCGACCATCAGTGAAGCCAAGAAGCCACGCTGCATGAAACTGTATGCTAGTGGAGCAGTTATCAGGTTCACCATCTTTTCTCGGTGTGTACCTCCTCATGCGGAGCGCAGCACTGATCCACAACCACCAGATCCTTCAAGAACAGCGCCTGCCCTCCGAAGGCCTCAGTGACGGCCTCGGTCGTGAACACCTGTGCTGCGGGACCGTAGGCGATCAA
>JBAVWD010000300.1:0-5037 GCA_049697655.1 Anaerolineae bacterium
GTAGACCGAGCCACAGTTGCGGGACAGCGCCGGACTCTCACCGGCTTCACCCTTCGGACCTGGCTTCCGGGCCCATGGTCACCGCTGCCGAATGTATGCGATTGTTCAGCGAAAGGTGCAACAAGTGATGATGACTAACTTGTTAGTTACAAGTATACAGCACATTCCTGGACTTGTCAAGTGGTAATTCGAACTCGTCGGCCAGGAACACAGAATACGCGATCAGCAGCCGGCTATGTCCCGACTGAGCGGCTGCCCCATGCGAGACCCTGGCGACGACAAGGCGTTCGTGCCACTTGACTTCAACGCTCGACTCAGGTATAATGATCATGGACATACCAATATCTCTCCGAGTCATGTCGCCTAAGGCCTGCGGTGGCTACGGGACATGACCGACAGGGTACAACGGGAAACGGTTGTGCCTCCCGTGCTTGGAAAGGAGATCGATCCTGGGCCGGTGCCCTCCTCTTGGAAAAGCACCGGCCGTTTTCTTGGAGGCGCAGGAGACGGTGGCTCAAAGAAGGCGATATTACTTCTCGACGCGCGACCTATTGATGATGGCGGTGCTGGCTGCCCTGGGCGGGGTCGCCAGCACATACGTCCAGACCCTGGCCAACGCTGTGCACGCGGCACTAGGCTTCCCGGGCGCGACCCAGGTGCTTGCCGGCCTCCACGTCCTGTGGATCGTGCTCGCCGTGGGATTGACCGGCAAGCAAGGTGCCGGCACTGTCACAGGAATCGCTAAAGGTGCAGTGGAGTTCCTCTCTGGCAACACCCATGGAATTCTGATTTTCCTCATTGACGTGGTGGCTGGCGTCCTGGTGGATCTGGGCATGTTGCCCTTCCGCAACAAGAACAGCTATCCGGCCTATATAGTAGCGGGAGGCATCGCCGCTGCCTCCAACGTCTGGGTGTTTCAGGCGTTCGCCTCCATTCCCCGCGACATACTCACCATCAGCGCCATCCTTCTGGTCTCACTGGTGTCTTTCGTCTCCGGCGTGCTCCTGGCTGGCGTGCTGGGGAAGATCCTCCTCGACTCTCTGCGCCGCGCTGGCGTGGTACGGGACCAGCCCGTCGGGACCTCGGGGCGGTGGCTCTACCCCGCGTTTCTTGGCATCGTCTCGGCGCTGACGCTGGCCGGAGGCGCCTATCTCTACTTCGCCCTTCAGGGACCACCCACGGTCCACATCGACGGGCGTGTGAACGCGCCATACGACTACAGCTACAGCGAGGATGACGAGGCCCTGCTGGTCTCCATCCAGGAGACCGCGAAACCTGGACTGATGGGCACCTACACCGGGCTTCCCCTGCTGGAGATAGTGTCCCGGGCGCAGCCTGCCGCTGACGCCACCGCCATGCTCGCCAGGGGGAACGACGGCTATGATTTCTTCATCGACATGACCGAACTGGTGGAAAACGAGCAGCTCATCCTGGCTCAGTCAGGGAGCGGCGGAGAGATGACCTATAGTGTCGCCGGAGCGCGGAACAGCAAGGCGTGGGTGAGAAACGTGGTGGAGATCACTGTTATTGGCCCCGCCGCCATAGAGTTCTCGGGGTCTCTGAACAAACCGCGGCAGTATGTGCCTGATATGTGGCAGTTCGAGATGGACAACGCCCGTCTCGATCTGGGATATGGCACTCGCAAGTACCAGGGCGTTTCACTGGCGACGGTTCTGGAGGCCATGGAGCCTCAGCCGCAAGCGAGCACGGTGACGCTGCAGAACCGAGCGGGCGAGGCGCAGGTGATAGAGTTGCCAGCGGTAATGAACGACTTGAGCATTAGAATCTTCACCGTCGCCGCGGAAGAGGGACTCACTTTCGCTATAGCAAGCGACACCGGCCAGGTATGGCTCACAGACGTCACGGAGATCAGAGTCAGTTGATTTGCATTCGCGGTCTCAGTTTCAAGTTCCAGGATAGCGAAACCTATGCGCTGAAGGATGTCCACCTGGATATCGAGCCCGGTGAATTCGTGGTCATCACCGGCCCCAGCGGATGTGGCAAGTCGACTCTGGCCTTGGCCTTGGGTGGCTATCTCTTCCGGCAGTATGCAGGGGAAGCGTCTGGTGTCGTCAGAGTGGATGGCCATGACACTCGTGAGGCCGAGATCTTCGATGTTGCAGAGATCGTGGGGCTGGTACAGCAGAACCCCGAGGCCCAACTGTGCACACTGACGGTGGCGGATGAAGTGGCCTTCGGACTGGAGAATCGGCGTCTCCCAAAGTCCACCATCCAGGAGCGATCGGAATGGGCCTTGGAGATTGTAGGTGCGCTACATCTTTTCGACCGTCCTCTCGCCACCCTCTCTGGCGGTGAGAAGCAGAAGATCGCCATCGCCGCCATGATGGCTGCCAAGCCCCAGGTGCTCATCTTCGACGAGCCGACATCGAACCTCGATCCCACAGCCACAGGGGAGATCTTCAGGGTTATCCAGCACATACGCGAGAAGGCAGGCATCACCGTCATCGTCATCGAGCACAAGCTTGGTTACCTGAGGCCCTTCCAGCCCCGTGTCGTGAGAATGGAGCAGGGCCGCATCGTCAGCGATGGGAGCGACCTTCCTCGCTACTCCCCATCCGAGAGTATGCCCGCGCCTTCACAGCGCAGCACGCCGAGGTCCAACGACGGCCAGGCGGTCCGCACGGAGCACCTCACCGTCGAGTACGGTGACTCGCCAGTGCTGAATGACCTTTCCATCGACCTGCACACCGGTGAGTTCGTGGCTGTGATGGGAGACAATGGGTCCGGCAAGACTACCCTGCTGCGTTGTCTGATGGGGTTGCTCAAACCACGGGCAGGAGAGGTAGTGGTCCTTGGCCATGACACGGGCAAGACACCCGTGTCCTCTCTGGCGCGAGATATAGGCTTCATCTTCCAGAATCCTGACCATCAGCTGTTCGCCGAGACTGTTTGGGAGGAAGCAGTCTTCGCTCCCCGCAACCTCGGTCTGCTGAATGAGGGGACCTCGCAGCGGGTGGACAGCCTCCTGAGAAGATGCGGGCTGGAACGTTATCGAAATACTCATCCTCACAGGCTCAGCTATGGCGAGAAGAGGCGCCTCAATCTGGCCTCGATACTCTCCTACAAGCCACGCGTGATCCTGCTGGACGAGATACTCATTGGTCAGGACAGTGAGAATGCCACCATGGTTATGGACCTCCTCAGGGAGGAGACCCTTCGAGGCAGCACGGTGGTCAATGTGACGCACGATCCGGAAACCACCTTCCGTTACAGTGATCGTGTAGTCTTCTTGAAAGACGGCCGCATTCTGCTGGACGTCCCCACGGGCGAAGCCCTCGACAGGCTGGCAACCCTGGGGCTTACCGACTACCTGCCCACTGGAAGGTCAGAGGGACTCTTGAGCAGATGAGCGCCGGGCCCAAGATTCTTTATCAGCCGAGAGCTTCGTGGCTGCACGGGCTGCATCCCCTGGTCAAGCTTTATTGGCTTGCCGGGCTGAGCATTTCTCTCTTCGTCTTGTCCAGCCCGCTGTGGGTGCTGACGGTCCTCCTGGTTGCCGTGGCCCTCTTCCCACTGGCCGGCCTCAGCCTGCGTCGCGACGTGCGCGGCATACGGTTCCTGGCGACCATGGGCGTACTGCTCTTCTCGCTTCAGGCGGTGTTCAATCACACGGGATCACCGATCCTCGATGCGATTCTGGGCCCGGTGAACCTGCTGGTCACCGACGGCGGCGTCGCAGCCGGGATCTATGTCGGGGGGAGGTTCTTGAGCCTCGTGCTGATGAGCTACCTCTTTGTCCTAACCACGGATCCCAGCTCCCTGGCCTATGCCTTGATGCGCATTGGCCTGCCCTACAGGTACGGTTTCGTTCTCATCACGGCGCTCCGTATGGCACCGATCTTCGAGATCGAGGGCAACACCGTGTACCAGGCTCAACTCACAAGGGGGGTCAAGTATGACGTCCGCACTCCTCGCAAGTTCGTCACCCTGGCTCGCCAGCTAATCCTCCCCCTCCTGGTGTCGGCATTGAGAAAGGTGGACGAGCTTGCCGTGTCCATGGAGGGGCGCTGCTTCGGGAAGTACCCCACCCGCTCCTACAGGAGGACTCCCGGATACACCCGCTGCGATATCCTCGCTCTGGCCCTGCTGGGTGCGGGTATCATCGTTGTGGCATGGGGCATCCTGTCACCACTCTAGAGGAGGCCGAGAGAAGTTGAAGAGGAACATCGCAGTATCGACCATCGTCACGGTGCTGGTGGGGATCGCCATCGGGGTGGCGGGAAGCATAGGAGGCCTGTTGATCTCGCCCCGGTTGACCGGCATTACGTCGGAGTTCCGCTGCGTGGACTGCCACCAACTGCACGGAGCAATCAACCTGGACGAGGTGCCGTTCAACTCCTTCGTCCTGCTTACCGGAGACGTGCCCGAGCCAAAGCTGATCAGCGTGAACGAAATGCTGCCCTACAGGTACGCCGGTGAGGCAGGTCTGTCTCTGCCGGACTTCCTGGCAAACAACGGAGTTGAGGACTTTAAGGAGGTAAGCCTCATCTCCACCGACGGCGGGATAGTGACGCTGGAGAGACAGTACGTGAGCGAGCAGTCGCTCCTTCTGCCCTATCTGGAGAGTATCCGCTTCCAGGACGACGGCCTCCACGTGTCAACGTGGCTGAAAGGCATCAGCAAGATCATCGTGATCGGCGAAGAGTTGCCTATCATCATCGACGGGCGAGCCACCTCCATGGGGAGATTGCTGCGAGAGAATACCTTGACCGTCGTCTCTGAGCGAAGCTATCCCATGTACCGTAGTGAGGAAGACGGTGAGGTGCGCAAAGGGGAGTACTCACATCTGCACACCGGCGCCCCCATCAGCGAGGTGGTGGCCCATCGCGACTTCGCCACCCTTACCGTCACCTATGCCGCTGCGAATACGTACACCATCGAGGCTCGCGATGCTGAGCAGGCTATCCTCACCATCTACTATGGAAGACCGACTCTCCTGCTCCCCGAACTACACAAAGGTGAGTGGGTTTCGGATGTGGCAAGGGTGGTCTCCAATCCGTAGAACGAGCACAAGGG
>JBAVWD010000301.1:0-2123 GCA_049697655.1 Anaerolineae bacterium
GCAGAAGGCATGGGGCACGAACCTGTCCTCGAACCGGCTTCGGCCGGTTTTCCCTCGTAGCGCGGGACTGCATCCCTTTCGACCTTGCTCAGGATGCGCCTTCTCGAAGCGCCAGCCTTGTGAAGTAGGTGCGGCGTATCCACAGGGCCACGTAGACCAGGCCGATGAGCGCCAGCCGCAGAGTGCGGGCCGCGGCCACTTCGATGAACCGGCTTCAGCCGGTTTGCCCACTCGTAGCGCTGGACTTCAGTCCGGCGCGTCCACCTTTCACCCTCTCCCCTGTGGTGAGCTTGCCGAACCATCAGTCCTCCCCCCTCAAGGGGGAAGAGGCCAACGCGGGACCTCTGTCCGGCGGACGCTTGCCTTGCGCGAGGACCAAGACCATAATCATGACAGCCAACTGGAGGGCTGGTACAATGAACGCACGGCCACGCAAGCAGGCAAAAGCACCAGGGCTAGAGGAGATCACCACCATCCTCCGGCAACATCTGCCCCGACTCCGTGAGCAGTACAAACTCAAGTCGTTGGGCCTGTTCGGTTCCTACGTCCATGAGGAGCAACGTCAGCGTAGCGACCTGGATGTGCTGGTGGACTTCGAGGAAGCTCCGACCTTGCTCCAACTCTCTGCATTACAGCGACAGTTGAGCGACCTGGTGGGGGTCAAAGTAGACCTCGTCCTGAGGCGAACCCTCAAACCTGCCATTGGAGAGGTCATCTTGTCTGAGGCGATCTACATATGAGGCGGAAACGCGTCTACACCGACTATCTGCGGGACATCGCACACTATGCCGCAAAAGTCGAGCAGTTTGTGGCTGGGTTTGACTTTGAGCAATTCGCTGCCGATGAGGAGAAAGGACTGGCAGTTCTTCACGCCCTGCAGATCATCGGAGAAGCCGCCGCTCATCTTCCCGGCTCGATGAAGCAGCGCTATCCGGACGTTCCTTGGGCGGATATCGTGGGGATGCGAAACCTGATCGTTCACGGGTATTATGTCATGGATTTGGAGATCGTCTGGAAGACCGTTCACCAAGATCTGCCGCCCTTGCGACGGGCCATTGATGAAATCCAGGGCCACCTCGGTCAGGAGAACACCGACACCTGATGCAGAAACGCAGAGCCTGTCAGGCAGGCACAGCATGCCGCAGGGTGCCCATCTGAACCGATTAGGCGGGCCCGTCCTGGACCACCGACGCCCCCTATGATCCCCTACACCTGCTCCACCGCCACCGCTGCCCTGAAGAACGCGCGGCGGATCCACAGGGCCACATAGACCAGCCCGATAAGCACCGGCACCTCGATCAAAGGCCCAATCACCGTGGCCAACGCCTCCTGCGATGCGATGCCGAAGCTTGCTACTGCGACAGTGATTTGACAGACTGACTCCTTTGCGGTATAATATATGTGTAAGTCATATATAGGACCACATCTGACTATGATGGAGAGCTTCGCCCATGTGCGATAGACGACACGGACACGACGAGAGCGGGCCCTGCTGCCCTCGGGGGGGACGGGTGCGTGGCTTCATGCAGCCCAGGCTCCTCTTGCTCCTGGCCCAGAAACCCGCCCACGGCTACGAGTTGATGGAATCTCTGGACCAGGAGGATGCCACCAGCGCAGATCCGGGCCTGCTCTACCGGACGCTCCGCCACTTTGAGGAGGACGGACTCGTCCGATCATCGTGGGACACGGAAGGGCGCGGCCCCGCCCGCCGCGTCTACGAGATCACCGACGAGGGGCTGGAATACCTGCACGCCTGGGCCATGAACATCCGCCGTACCCGGGAGCGGCTCGAGCGCTTCCTGGCCGATTATCAGACCCATTTTGCATCGCCATCAAAGTAAGGGAGGTGAGAGGTATGTGTGGACAAGGGAGCTACTGCGGCCATCACGGTGACGCGCCATGGCGTCAGTGCGGCCCCGGGGCCTGCGGTCCCGGCTTCCCCAGCCGTCAGGAGCGCATCGCCTGGCTGGAGGAGTACCTGAAGGACTTGCAGGCTCAGGCTAAGGCCGTGGAAGAGCGCCTCGCTGAGCTCAAGGCAGCTGGATAAGGACAGAAGGAGGTGCAGTGCGCTTCCGCAGCGCGCCGCACCTGCTAGGAGAAAGACGCCCTGGGCTGGCGGGGAG
>JBAVWD010000302.1:0-7789 GCA_049697655.1 Anaerolineae bacterium
ATAGTGGTTAGGTTCGGAATCCCCTCGCTAGTGGCAACTATCGGTACGCAGTTCTTTTGGAGAGGAGTGGTGCTGGTTATCACAAACGGGCATCCGGCTTCTCTTGTGCCCGTCAAAGGCACGTTCCTACATCAATTACTGGTGGGTAGGTTGGGCGGTTACATACCCGCTCAGATGATCTGGACCATAATCGTGGCAGTACTTGTGTGGGTCCTTTTGAACCGCCACAAATTCGGTGCCCACGTCTATCTGGTTGGGGACAACAGGGATAGTGCTAGGCTTATGGGTGTCAACGTTGACCGAACAAGGATGATGGTATTCGCTATCGTCGGTCTTGCTGCGGCATTCGCGGGCCTTATAGCCAGCGTGGAAGTGAACTACTTCTGGGTTAATCTGGGTGAAGGGTATCTTTTGAGGACGCTGGCCTCGGTGTTCCTGGGCGGCACTTCGGTTTTCGGCGGAGTGGGGACCGTATTGGGGACCTTCATCGGATGTTTCATTATCGGTACTATAGAGGGCGGAACGGTGGCCATAGGCCTGACAGGGTTCTGGACGCAACTGATATATGGTCTGATCATCATCATCTCTATCTCGATGCACTCTCTGGTACGTACACGGCTGGGGGGTTCGTAACGCCTGGAGAGCCGCCGCTTGATGTGTGGCAGGCAGGCGAGTGGGGCAACTTATGGGTCTGTGGTAAGCGTCAGCCGCCTCCTGGCCTGCGGGCCCGCGACTGCAGGCCAGTCTCACCCCCTGATCTGAGGGATCTTCGACAAACCAGAGAGCAGCCCGGGCCTCCTCTGCCTGGATCCTCTGTCTCCGACAAGGGTTGCTAGATGAGGCATCGAGATCGCGTGCTCATGGCCCCCAGCCACGAGGAGCCGGATAGACGCTGCATGCAAACCGGTTCCACCTTCGAGTTCGCCTGGATGGTGGCTCTTACTGACACAACTACCATACTCACAATACCGAGGAAGAGGTGATCATGAACTCACCACTGTTGGGCGTAATCGTTGGCAATCGGGGCTTCTTCCCCGACCATCTCTGCAAGAGCGGGCGCGAGACGATCCTGAGGGTGTTGGAGGGAGAGGGCATCGAAGCTGTTGCGCTTGAGCCGGAAGATACCACCTTTGGCAGCGTGGAGAGCCTGACCGACGCTGAGAAGTGCGCGGCCCTCTTTGCGAAACGCCGGGACGAGATCGCTGGGGTGCTGGTGACCCTGCCCAATTTCGGCGACGAGCGGGGCGTCGCCAACGCCCTGCGCTGGGCCGATCTGAACGTGCCGGTGCTGGTGCATGCCTTCCCTGACGACGCCACCAGGATGACTATCGACGATCGGCGAGACTCCTTCTGCGGCAAGATCTCGGTTTGCAGCAATCTGCGCCAGTACGGCATCAAGTACTCGCTCACCACCCACCATACCGTGGACCCGACAAGCGAGGGCTTCCGGGCTGATCTGCGGCGCTTCGTGAGCACGTGTCGCGTGGTACGGGGCCTGCGAAACGCACGCCTCGGTGCCCTGGGCGCCAGGCCAGCCGCTTTCAACACTGTGCGATACAGCGAGAAGTTGCTGGAGCGGATGGGCATCAGTGTGGAGACGCTGGACCTATCCGAGGCTATCGGGCGCGTGGAGCGGCTGGACGACGAAGCCGCGGTGGTGCGTGCTAAGCGGCAGGCTATCGAGGCCTATGCGCAGACGGAAGGCGTGCCCGAGGCGGCTCTGGACAAGATGGCCCGGTTTGGGGTCGTGGTGGAGCAGTGGATGGAGGAGAACCGGTTGCAAGCTACCGCCATTCAATGCTGGACCTCGATGGAGGAGTTCTTCGGCGTGGTGCCGTGCACGGTGATGAGCATGCTGAGCAACAGCCTGTCGCCCAGCGCCTGCGAGACTGACGTGACGGGCGTGGTGGGGATGCTTGCCCTGCAACTGGCCTCCGGCGAGCCCAGCGCCATAGTGGACTGGAACAATAACTACGGCGACGAGCCGGACAAGGCAGTCATCTTCCATTGCAGCAACCTGCCCAAGCACTTCTTTGGTGAAAGACTCAGGATGGACTATCAGGCGATCATCGCCGGGACGGTGGGTAAGGAGAATACCTATGGCACCGTGGTGGGCCGTCTGAAAGGTGGACCCTTTACCTACTGTCGCGTTTCCACGGACGACGTGTGGGGCACCCTCTCGGCCTACGTGGGAGAGGGCGAGTTGACCGATGATCCTCTGGCGACCTTTGGAGGCTATGGCGTGGTACATATCCCGGACTTTCAGCGGTTGCTGCACTACGTCTGCGATGAAGGTTTCGAGCATCACGTGGCCATCAACCTTTCGCAGACGGCCTCTGCTGTGTCCGAGGCGCTGGGCAAGTACCTAGGATGGGACGTTTACTATCATGGGGGCAAAGACACCAACTTCTAGGGGGATGGGGGCAGAATGAAGAGTTGGAGTCGATGAGCGAGTTCAGTCAGAAACAGGACCGCATTCAAACCCTATTGGAGGAGCGCAAACTCGACGCGCTCCTGCTTCGGCGTGTGAGTAGTTTCGCCTGGGCCACGTGCGGCGCGGCGTCATATGTGAACGGCGCGACCACCAACGGCGAGGCCGCGCTGGTGATGAGCCCCTCCGGCCGGCACGTTGTCACCAATAACATCGAGGCCAGACGGTTGGAGCGGGAGGAGAAACTGACGGCGCAGGGTTGGGACTTTCGTGTCGTGCCCTGGTACGAAGCGCAGGACACCGTGGCCGAGTTGACCCGAGGGTTGAGGCTCGGCGCCGACGGCCCTTACCCCGGCGTAACCGACCTCTCCGACGATCTGGCCCACCTCCGCGCTCACCTGCTGCCTGAGGAGGGCGAGCGCTTTCGGGCGCTGGGCAGGCTGTGCGCTGAGGCGATCGAGAGCACGGCGCGCATGGTCAGTCCCGGCCAGACGGAATATCAGATCGCTGGGGTCCTGGCCCGCGAAGCGCAGAGTCGTGGGGTGCAGGCTATCGTCAACCTCATCGCCACCGACAGGCGGGTGTTCGACTTTCGCCATCCCCTCCCCACGGACAAGAAGCTAGAGCGGTATGCCATGCTGGTCCTGTGTGGCCGCAAAGGGGGCCTGGTGGCCTCGCTGACTCGCCTGGTTCACTTCGGCTCCCTGCCTCATGAATTGAGGGGGAAAGAAGAAGCGGTAGCCCAAGTGGATGCTGCCTTCATCGCTGCCAGCAGACCAGGGGCGAGGATCGCCGATATCTTCAGGAAAGGGGTGGAGGCCTACGCGAAGGTGGGGTACCCCGATGAATGGAAGTTGCATCATCAGGGGGGGCTGGCTGGCTACGAGCCCCGAGAGCATGTGGCAACCCCTGCTTCCTCTCAGGTGGTGAAGGCTGGCCAGGCCTTCGCCTGGAACCCATCGATCACAGGGACCAAATCGGAGGACACAGTCCTCAGCGGCGAAATGGGGTGCGAGGTTATCACCGCCATGGAAGATTGGCCGCGGATCCCTGTTCAGGTGCAGGGCCAGCTCATCGAGCGCCCAGCGATCCTGGAAGTGGCATGAAAGGCGTACCCCATCCTTCTGGAAAAGGCTGGTCTTGACGGAACGGCGGGATGAAAGCCGGGGCTGGGTGTGTCGCATGTTGAGGGGATGAGCAGAGAGAGGCGACAAGACAGCTGATCTATTGATAGAGGGGACGAGTATGGGGGGTAAGAGATACTCTATAGGGATCGATTTCGGCACTCAATCAGGCCGCACCGTGCTGGTCGATGTGATCACGGGTGAGGAGGTGGCCACCTCAGTCCATGAGTACAGGGACGGGGTCATTGACGAGGTACTGCCCGGTACAGACATCAGACTGGACGCCGATTTCGCTTTACAGAATCCGGCCGATTACATCGAGACCGTGAAGGTCACCATCCCCGCTGTGCTGGAG
Organism: Anaerolineae bacterium; assembly: GCA_049697655.1. Classification (GTDB taxonomy): domain Bacteria; phylum Chloroflexota; class Anaerolineae; order UBA7937; family B3-Chlor; genus JAUVXJ01. The sequence continues at coordinate 3,911 of JBAVWD010000302.1, forward strand.
GAGAGCAGCGTCGATCCTGAAGACGTCATCGGCTTGGGCACGGATTTCACCGCCTGCACGATGATGCCCATCGACAGGGAAGGCATCCCCCTTTGCCTGAAGGAGGAGTGGCGAGATAGCCCCCATGCCTGGGTAAAGATTTGGAAACACCACGCTGCCCAGCCGGAGGCGAATAGACTCAACGATATTGCGCGTCAAAGAGGCGAGGAGTTCCTGTCCCGCTATGGAGGGAAGATCTCCTCAGAGTGGCTTTTCCCCAAGATCTGGCAGATCTTGGATGAGGCCCCTGAGATCTATGAAGCCGCGGATCGCTTCATAGAGGGGGCCGATTGGATCGTGCTCCGACTTGTGGGCCAGGAGAAGCGCAATCTATGCACGGCTGGATACAAGGCGATCTGGGAGAAGAGCACAGGTTACCCTTCGGACGACTTCTTCGCCGCCCTCGACCCGCGGCTGCGCCACGTGGTTGACGACAAGCTTTCGCGCGAGATCTATCCCCTGGGTGGGCGGGCCGGCGGGCTCACGCGGCAAATGGCCGACTGGACCGGTCTCCGCGAAGGCACCGCCGTGTCGATCGGCAATGTAGACGCTCACGTCTCGGTGCCCGCCTGCACGGTCACCACTCCAGGCCGCATGGTGATGATCATGGGCACGTCTATCTGCCACATGGTATTGGGCACAGAGAAGAAGATCGTAGAAGGGATGTGCGGTGTTGTAGAGGATGGGATCATCCCCGGCTACTTCGGCTTCGAGGCGGGGCAGTCCTGCGTGGGGGACCATTTCGCCTGGTTCGTGGAACACGCCACTCCGCCGGAATATCACGAGGAGGCTAGCAGACGGGGCTGGGATCTGCACCGGCTGCTGGAGGAGAGAGCTGCCAGGTTGAAGCCGGGCGAGAGCGGACTGCTGGCCCTCGACTGGTGGAACGGCAACCGCTCCATCCTGGTGGATGTGGACCTGACGGGCATGCTTCTGGGGGCTACCCTGGCCACCAGAGCGGAGGAAATCTACCGTGCCCTGATCGAGGCTACGGCCTACGGCACGCGCATCATCATCGAAACCTTCGAGAAGAGCGGGATTGCGGTGGACGAGCTGGTCGCTTGCGGAGGCTTGCCGGAGCGGAACAGACTGCTGATGCAGGTGTACTCCGATGTCACAGGGCGCGAGATCAAGGTTGCGGCCTCTACTCAGACCCCTGCTCTGGGCTCGGCGATGCATGGCGCAGTGGCAGCGGGGAAGGGCGCAGGCGGGTACGACAAGATCTTCGAAGCTGCCAAACAGATGGCTCGTCTGAAGGACGAAACCTACGCCCCGATCCCAGAACACCAGAAGGTGTACGATCGACTGTACGGGGAGTACGTCCGCCTGCACGACTACTTCGGCCGGGGCGAGAACGACGTGATGAAGGCGCTCAAGGGGATAAAGGCCGAAGCCGTGCGGGAGAAGGGGTGAGGAGACGATGCTGGAAGGACTGAGAGAGGAGGTCTGGAAGCTCAACCTGGAGCTACCGAAGCAGAACCTGGTGGCCTGGACCAGCGGTAACGTCAGCGGGAGAGATTTCGAAAGCGGGCTGGTAGTGATAAAGCCCAGCGGGGTACCCTACGAAGAGCTGACCCCTCGCCGTCTGGTGATAGTGGACCTTGCTGGGCAAGTGGTGGAGGGTGATCTTGAGCCTTCGGTGGACACAGCCACCCATCTGTACATCTATCGGCATCGGCCAGACGTGGGAGGTGTGGTGCACACTCACTCGCCGTACGCCACCAGTTTCGCTGCCCTGGGGCGTCCGATCCCGGTCTATCTGACAGCGATTGCCGACGAGTTTGGAGGGCCGATCCCCGTGGGCGCCTATTCGCAGATCGGAGGCGAAGAGATCGGGCGCGAGATAGTCCGCTCCATCGGCGAGTCGCCCGCGATCCTCATGAAAAACCACGGCGTTTTCACCGTGGGTTCTACCCCCCAGGCCGCCGTTAAGGCGGCGGTGATGGTGGAGGATGCAGCGAAGACCGTGCATCTGGCCCTCCTTCTGGGCAAGCCAGACCTTATCCCTGACCAGGAGGTGGCTCGTGCTCATCTCCGGTACGTCGAGAAGTACGGTCAAGATCCTTCCGGGAGCAAGCGAGAAAGGTATGCTACGAAAGGCAACAAGTGACGGCCTCTAGTCTAGTGGCGTGCCGTACAACTCTCTCTCGGTGGCCCACCGTTTGTTCCGTTTCTTGCCTAGACGCACCAACAGTCCTTGCGCCTGGCCTCAGACCAGAGGCGACCACTCATCTTAACGACTGCGTGTTTAGTGCCTCTCGTTGGGGAGCCACAGCATCTGCCGTTCTGAGATTGCCTACGTATATGACCTCAAGCGACCGAGAAAGACTCCACTGGGAGAGACAACGACCTTCTCCCGCGGGACCCGCAACCACCGGTTCTGCTACTCTCTCGCCCTCTCAACTTAGTCGGCCCCGGAAATCGCACGCTGCCGTCCTAGATGGTGTGACATAGTGAAGTCCGGTGTCGCGGGAGCGTCCCCGAGGAGCCAAACAAGCGATAGGAACCTACAAGATGATGGCAGCGGTGTTCGAAAGCCCCTCGCACATGGCCGTCACGCGTGTGGGCAAGCTTGCCTGGGCCTACGGGCGGAGCCATCACATCATAAAGTACAAGACGACGGCGGCGGGCATTCACCCTCATCGGATCGCTCATGAGTTCGGGCACATTCAACTGGCCCACGAAGCGCGAGCCGCGGGCCGTGGCAAGCTCTTCGTTGTGCCCGACAGCTCGAAGGAGCGTGCTCTGCGCTCCATCTCGAAGGATGCTCGCAAACTGCGGAGCCAGGGCCCTCCCCAGGAAGCCATCGCAGGAGAGCCCTATCTGGTTCCATAAAAAGTCCTGCGGACTTTGAAAAAACCAAGGGTGAAAAACTCCTGCGGATTTTGGGGAAAAGCCCTGTGGACTTGAAAAGGCCGCACTTTCGACGGGCTAGTAACGGAGTGATGAGATGGCCAGAACCACTGATCTGTCCACTTTGCTCGAGGGGTTTCGACTCTATTGCCTGGCTGAGGGTAAGGGGCCTACTACTATTCGGTGGTATATGGGAAAGCTAGAAACCTTCATCCGCTACCTCCACATTGAATGGCTCCCCCAGGGGGGTTAGAAGGAATTCTTCGCACCTGATACAGGTGTAGAAGGGAATGGAAATGCTTACCTGGTGGCCCAGTTTGGCCAATGCCTTCGGCAGGGCACCGATAACATCAGCCAACCCGTCTACCTTTACGAGGGGGAACGCCTCGGAGGCAATAAGAAAGATTCCGACAGATTTAGACATCGCCGAGTTGTACACCCAAAGCCTCGATAACACGAAAAGGGTCACTAGCAATGACACTGGCAGCGTAGAGCTCCATGGCCCCTATGTCCGCCGTCTTGGTCATGTGGTGGCCACGATCCACCAAGCGCGCCATGACGGGAAACCCGCTCCAATCCTCCTCCACCTCGGCAAGAGGAGGCATGTAAATGGCTAGATTGAAACTGGTGACCCCCAATCGATCACCAAAGAATCTGAGAGCCTTGAAAGTCGAGTTCTTGAAACCCTCATCCAGTTGGTCCGCGATGATGAGCACCTCCTTCTCCTTCACCGGACTAAGATAGGCCAGAAGATGAGCCCCCTCGTTCTCATGGGCCAGCCCGAGGGCCCGATGAACGCGGCAGAGGTCGTCAAAATAGTTACACCCATGGGTCGACCTGTAAGCCAAGGCTGCTCTCCTCAGACACTCTATCTTGGCGTAGTGCATGTCGCAACCTAGTGTCATCTGAAGGTGTCCATGCACAATGGATGCCCCACCCCTCCACAGACAATTCCACAGAAGAAAGAAATACTTGAATTCCTCATTC
>JBAVWD010000303.1:0-4614 GCA_049697655.1 Anaerolineae bacterium
GGATTCCCGAGCGAGGGAGCAGCTTGAGCGTGTCTTGAGGAAGGTGGCGAAAGACGATTGTAGGAATCTGCCGAGTGCGCAGATGGTGAAAGAATGGCACAGAGTTCTGTTCGACAAGCTTGTGCCGCATTCGGACTATTTGGGCAATTTCAGGGATGTTGAAAAGACATCGACGTGTCTCCAGGGGTACGATGTGCGTGTGGGCGGCGTACATGGTGTATCGCATCTCGGGGTACTAGAAGCTCTTGATGTCTTCTTCGAGCAGTTTCGGTCGAAGGTCAAGGCGCTAGATCAAAGTTGGGGAGAGCGCCAAGGCAAGTATTCGGAAGAGGACATAGACCGGGTAGTTGAGCTGGCAGCATGGGCGCATGGAGAATGGGTGATGTTCCATCCCTTTGCCAACGGAAATGGACGTACGGCCCGACTGTGGGCCAACTACGTGTTTTCCGATACGGGCTTCTACCTATTGTGGTCGTGCGACCGCGTCCTGATGGACCCTACAGTTTGGCTGCCCATGAGTCAATGAAGCATGGCGACCATGAACCCACGAAGCGGCTCTTCTGGGAGTTGCTGATCAGGAGCTACCAAGAAGCGGGAGTCATCGAGTGACGGTTCTAAACCTCCCGGAGGGTGTGGAATAGAAAAAGGGTGGATTATAATCCACCCTTTCGCTTTCCCGGGCAGGAGGTAGCGTCGTGACTACTCCTGCTTGGCGGCTTCTTCTTCGGTCAACGTCCTGCGCAGGACCTTGCCCACCAGGGTCTTGGGTAAGGTATCTCGGAACTCGATGTAGTAGGGGATCTTGTACTTCGCCAGCTTGTCTGCGCAGAAGTCCCTGATCTCCTGCACCGTAGCCGTCTGCCCCGGCTTGAGGACGACCCAGGCCTTCACCGTCTCGCCCCGTTTGGGATCGGGGATCCCGGCGACTGCTGCCTCCATGATCTTGGGGTGCTCGTACAGGACGTCTTCCACCTCGCGGGGGTAGATGTTGAAGCCGCTGGCGATGATCATGTCCTTCTTGCGATCCACGATGTAGAAGTACCCGTTCTCGTCCATCTTGGCAATGTCGCCCGTGTAGAGCCAGCCTTCGCGGAGGGCGATCTCGGTCTCCTGGGGCATGCTCCAGTACTCCTTCATCACCGTGGGGGACTTGAGGATCAGTTCGCCGATCTCGCCCAGTGGCATCTCTTTGGTGCCCGCATCCAGATCGACGATTTTGCAGTCGATGTCGGGCAGCGGCAAGCCGATGCTCCCCTCGATGTTCTTGCCGTACATGGGGTTGCAGTGGGTAGCGACAGCGCTCTCCGTGAGCCCGTATCCCTCCACCAGTTTTCCACCTGTCAACTCCTCAAAGGTCTGTTTGACCGACAGAGGCAGGGGCGCGGAGCCGCTGATGCAGGCCCTGATGGACTTGACATCGTACTTCTTGATGGCAGGGTGGGAATTGATGGCGTTGTACATGGTGGGCACGCCCATGAACAGGGTTGGTTTATACTTGTTGATGGCCTTGAGCAGCGCCTCAATGTCCCTGGGGTTGACGATGAAGATCAACGGAGCAGCAATAGACATGGCCCAGGCCATGGTGGTCACCATCCCGAAGATGTGGAAGAGGGGAATTGCTGCCAGGTGACTTTCGCCAGGGACCCTCACGTCGGGCAGCCAGGCGGAACACTCTTGTACATTGGCCACCAGATTGCGGTGGAGAATCACGGCTGCTTTGGGAACTCCCGTCGTCCCCCCGGTGTACTGGAAGAGGGCCATGTCATTCGTGCTCACCTCTACGCCTGGGTGATCGGCCGGGTACTTCTCCAGCAGGTCTTTCATCCAGATGTCGCCCTCGGCCAGCTCGACCCGGTGCCCGCCTTTCTTCTCCATCACCAGAGTGAACAGGAGCCGGTCTAGCCCCGCGAGGTGCTCCTTGAGGTTGCTGACGATGACATTCTTAAGCTTGGTCTTGGGTTGCACACCTTTGACCAGTTGATAGAACATGCTGAGGAGGATGATGGTCTCCGCGCCTGAGTCCTTTATTTGGTGCTCCACTTCCCGCGGGGAGTAGAGGGGGCTCGTGGCCACCACGACGCCGCCGGCTTTGAGGATGGCGTAGTAGGCGATCACGAACTGCGGGCAGTTGGGCATGTAGAGGGCTACGCGGTCCCCCTTCTTGACGCCCAGGTCGATGAGGGCGTTGGCCAGGCGGTTGGCGAGCTCATTCATCTCCTTGAACGTCAGCTTGGTCTCGCCGAACTTGCCGGGCATGATGCTGGCGAGGGTGTCGGGGTATTTCCTGGCGGATTCCTCCAGGAACCAGTGGAGCGGCACGTCGGGGTACTTGATGGTGTGAGGGACGCCTTCGTCGTAGAACTTGAACCATGGCTTGTCCATCGTCGTCCTCCTTCCACAGCTTATGGGGACCCTCTTCCTGGTTTTCCGTTGGCCGCACCGTTGTGGTGAGGATGCGTGTTGGGAAGAGGGGCCAGCAAACAAGCATGGCACATTATACGCTGACTGACGCCCACTGTCAACCCTGGAGGGCGGAGAGTGTGGAAAAAGGGGGCACTAGACATAGGCCTGAGTTAGTACCCACTGCCTTTGCCGCCGCACTCGCGAACCCCCCGGAGGGTTTGTGTGCCGTTTTTCGACACCCTCGATGTGGCCTCTTGCTTCCCCTAAGGGCAGAGGCACGGTGGTATGGCGGCTGTGCCGGCTTCTGGCGCGGCCGCTCCCTCATTGCAGGGCCCGCAAGTCTGGCACGAACACCCAGGTGAGGGTGGCGACGACGAGGGAGACGAGGGCGCCAAGGACCACCGTCAGCGGACTCCCGAAGTACTGGGCAAAGGATCCGGCCAGCAGGGCGCCGATCGGCATGAAGCCAAAAAAGATCAGACTGTAGATGCCCATCACACGCCCACGGAGGGCGTCCGGCGACAGGGTCTGCATAGAGCTGTTGGCCAGGTTCAGGAACAGGATTTGCGCTGTGCCGACGCAGGCGAGTGTGAGCAAGGACAGTGGCAGCCAGCGCACGAAGGCAAAAGCGAGCAGCATGATCGAAAAGGCAAAGGCGCCGAAGATCAATAGTCTTCCTTTGAATCTGAATCGACCGAGGGACGCGATCAGGAGGGCACCGCTCAGGGCGCCCACGCCGCGTGCCGACTGCAGTAGGCCGTTAGTTGTGGCGTTGCCGCCGAGGACGGTGACGGCCCAGGCCGGAATCAAGGGGACGAAGCACATGCCGAATAGCGCGGTTGTGCCTACCAGGCTGATAAGCGTGCGAATCAGGGGCTGCGAGGCCACGTAGCGCAGGCCCTCCTTCAGATCCGTCAGAGTCGAGGCCCGCCTACGCGCCACGACCTGGGGTCTGAGCCTCATTGCCAGCAGGGCGGCGATGACCGCGATGAACGAGAAGCCGTTGACGGTGAAGCACCAAGCAGGGCCAAAGGCGGCATAAGTAATCCCGGCTGCGGCCGGCCCCACCACCAGTGCCGAGTTGAACATGGCCGAATTCAAGGCGATGGCGTTGGTCAAGTCCTCCCGCTCGACCATTTCCAGCACGAAAGCCTGGCGGGCCGGCGCGTCGAAGGCGTTTGCCACGCCCAGGATAAGGGCCAGCACTACAATGTGCCAAGGCTGGACCAGGTCCAGAAATGCAAGTCCCGCGATGATAAAGGCGAGCACCATCATGCAAGTCTGGGTGATGACCAGCAGGGTGCGGCGGGACATGCGGTCGGCGATTACCCCTGCGTACAGCATGAAGAGCCACGAGGGCAGGCCTGCCGCAAACCCCACGTAGCCCAGGTAGGCCGGCGAGTGCGTCAACTGAAAAACCAGGAAGCCCTGAGCGGTGGTCTGCATCCAAGTGCCGAACAGTGAGACCATCTGGCCCCAAAACCACAGACGGTAGTTGGGGTATTTCAGGGCTGCGAAGGTCTGCTGCCAGCTCACCTGGCCAACCGTGCGGCTGAGTGAAGTGCGGGAGATGCCTCTTTGCTGGCAATCTCCTGTGACGATGATCCATCGGTCATAACGATTGAATTTCCCCGTGCGTCCGGCAGCGGCGGCGCTTGCATGCCATACGCTGCCTCCCACCGATCGCTGCCAGCGCATGCTGCCCTGAGGGACCTCAGAGGACAAAAGTATAGCACGCTTCCCAGGTTGGGACAAACCACTCGGGATCCGAGAAAGCTCTCCCCTTGCACCGATCCTGGACTGGGCCCGTCTTACCGATACCCAACCGTTAAGGCTTGGGTGGAAGCATCACTTGACCCTCAAGCGCGTAGGCTGGGCACTCCATCCCCTGTGTTCAGCCTGAAGGCTGGCGTGGCGCCGCGCCTCCTCGAGAGCGGTGTTGCTCTCTGAGGCTGAGTTTCTGTCTGCTGCGACAGACGCTGGAATGCCGGGGACTGTGTTCTGGGCACGTCAAGCCGCGGCATTGACACGACATGGGCCGTGGTGTAGAATGGAAGCGCGGCAGTGCGTGGGAAATGGAAGGTAGGCACGACCATGTCCAACCCCCATCCTCTGGTCAAGCTGGCCCGGGAGACGATAGAGGATTACGTGCGTAACAGGCGGGTTCCGCCGTCGCCGCCGGAAGACGAGCTGTCTTCTGAGATGAAGCAG
>JBAVWD010000304.1:0-10369 GCA_049697655.1 Anaerolineae bacterium
CCCCACCCTCCCCCCTCCAGGGGGAGGGCTCTTCATCCCATGTACTCCCGAGCAAACGTCCCAAGGCACCCTCGCTAGTCCCCCTCCCTTGAGGGGAGGGGTTAGGGGAGGGTGAAGCGGACCAAGACAGCTCAGGCGTTGATCGCCCCCACCCCACCTTCCACCTTCTGGCGGCAGCGCTCTTGGTGCAAGCAGTGCAGGTCCAGCTGCGACGGCCGTACTTCGTCGACTATCCTCCCCCCACAGGAGGATGATCGAGACAGGCCGTTCTTAGGGCCTCAAGCACTCCTTCGGTGTTTGACAGTACCTCATGCTTCCAGAACCTCAGCACCCTGAACCCCTCATCCTGCAACCACTTGTCCCTCACACCATCCTTGGCCTCCTGCGCCTCTTCGGCGTGCTGACCGCCATCGATCTCGACGACGATGGATCTCTCTAGACAAACGAAATCGACGACGTACGGACCGATGGGGTGCTGCCTTCTGAACTTGAGGCCGTCTAGCTGTGTCCCTCGGAGGCTACGCCACAGAACCCTCTCAGCATCGGTGGATGTCTTCCTCAGACTCTTGGCCACGTCTGTGAGCCGGGATCTCATCCCTATTCACCCCCACCCCACCCTCCCCCCTCCAGGGGGAGGGCTCTTCATCTCATGTACTCCAGAGCAAGCATCCCAAGCCCCTTCTATTGATTCCCCTCCCTTGAGGGGAGGGGTCAGGGGATGGTGAAGCCGGTAGAGCCACCTCTCGCCCTCGTCACCCACTCCACCCTCCCCCCTCCAGGGGGAGGGCCCTTCATCCGACGTACTCCCGAACAAGCGTCCCAAGGCCCTTCTATTGATTCCCCTCCCTTGAGGGGAGGGGCTAGGGGAGGGTGAATTGCACCGAACCACCCCGCGCCTTCGTCGCCCCCACCCTACCCTCCCCCTTCCAGGGGAGGGCTCCGCCTCTTCGCGCTGTAGGGCATGGCGCGAGTTTGCCGCTCTCACGTTAGGCCAGGAGCCTGGCCAGAATCTGCCAGTGGTAGCTTCCGGGGCGTCCACCCGCCACGTCTTCGCACTCCAGAAGGGTGAACCCTCCCAGAAGCGTCTCGGCCTCCGCCCGGTCGAAATAGTGGTGAGGATAGCTCTTCTCCTCATGGTCAGAGATGACGTACGTGCCTTTCTCGATCTCCTCCCCCCGCCCACACTGGTCGTGCCTCGTGGAGATGAGGGAGCACAGCAGGTACCCCCCTGGCCTCAGACACCTCTCCACCTCAGCGACAGTCCTCCGTATGTATTCGACCGTGCCATGATAGATCACGTTCCAAGCCAGGATCAGATCGAAAAAGTCACTCGCATAGGGAAGCTGGCTCATGTCACCCAAAGCGAGGTCCAGTGTCACGTCCTCCCGCTCCGCCCACTGGAGCGCGAACTGGAGACCCGCCGGGCTGGTGTCGATCCCGTAGACCTCGAACCCTTCTTTGGCCAGAAGGATGGAGTGCCGTCCCAGCCCGAAGCCCAGATCGAGGACCTTTTCCAGCCTTTCCTTCTTGAATGTGGGCAGAACCCCGACGACGAAGGACTCAGGCTCCAGCCACCACGACCTTCCCTCTTCGGTTTTCCAGATCTCGTCCCATTCTTTCATTGCCGTCGACCGCGCCCACTGCGGCTTACCACCCTGTCACTCGAACTCGCCGCCCCGCACGCTTCGATACGGCCTTGGGCCTATTCAGCATGCTTGGCCTACCGGGAAAATCGCCATCCGACCTCAGGAGAGCATCCTGAGTAGCGACCGAGCGCAGCGAGGCAGCGTATCGAAGGAGGCGCCTCCCGCTCCCCGCTCATCAATGCGTCAACCCGCATGCTTCGATACGGGCTTTGCCCTACTCAACATGCTTTGTTGGTGTGGCCTGGCCTCACACCCTCAAGAGGGCACCCAGATCAGGGCGCGAACGTAGTGAAGCACCCTGTCAAGGCCTGTCCTGAGCCCAGTCGAAGAAGGCCGGTGGCGCCCTCCTGGTCACCCCCGTTGGGTACTCACGCGGTCGGTCAGCCACTGCCGCACCTGAGCAGGTGTCAATGGCTCGCTGAGCAGGCGGGTGAAGTTCTCCACCCGGTCCGGCCCCTGCAGGAGAGGTGCGAGGAGCTTACTGCCCACACCGTAGTTGAAGATGTAGGAACGCGAGAGGGGACTCAGCAAGAACTCCAGGCCCTTGGCCGCACGCTCGGGCGTGACAAGCCCAAAATGGACGAGGTACTGCTGGGCCTCTTCAGGAGGCCGACCATCCCTGTGGAGCAAGAGCGCTGCGTTCCCGTCCACCACTCCCAGCATGCTCTCGTTGGCCCGCATCACACCGATATCCCGCTCCACATGCTCCGAGGGGAGACACGCCAGGGGATACAGTTCCTCGCGCAAGAAATCTGCCAGCTCAGTGCCCTCGAAGATGATCTCCCAGGCCCACATGGCCAGGCCTTCAGATATCACCGCCTGCGGCCCCGCGGCCACGATTGAATGCTCCGCCCACCCTTTCCCCCTGTACAGGAGGCGCTCTTTGATTGCCAGTTCAGTGTGGTGCCCGGGGTAGGTCTCGTGAGGCATTGCCGGCACCACGCCCTCTATCCGTATCGGTAAGTCGGTGCTGAGTTCAATCCGCGACCGACCCTGGCCGAGATACCAGTTGTAAGCCTGCCACGGCTGGTTCTCCACCAGTCGAAGGGAGACCTCCTCCTCCGGCGGCAGGTCGAAGAGCGCTCGGGTCCTGCCTCGCGCCTCGTGGACCAAGCGTTCACACACTCCGAGCACGCGATCTGGCCGCAACTCCACGCTCGTCTCCCAGGCCAGCGTGCGCTCGGCTAGGGACCCCTTGCCCGGCAACAAGGAGTCCATCTCCGCGCGGAAGGCCTCAAAGACCGCTTCATCCACCATCTCGGCAGTGATGTCGAAGTACAGCTCCACCTCTTCCATATAATCCAATTGCTCGCCGGAGAGCTTGCGAATGATCGCGCTTATCGCCCGGGTCTGGCCCAGCAAGTAGTCCTTACGTTGAGCATTGTTGTCGCTGGCGACGATAGCCTGCAAGAGTTGTTGGGCATCGTCGGCCAGAGCCTCGAGCAAACGAGGCTGGCCCGTATCAACCTCGGCTTTCAGTTCCCGGGGGCCAAAGTACGCGTCGACAAACCCCTCGAAGTGGCGGTTCAGGTTGAGGGCCAGGGTGAGGTAGCTTCGACCGATCTCATCCATGGTGGTCTCGTTGCCCCCAGACTCGCCCAGAAGAATAGGCAGGGTTTGGCTCGCACTATCCGGGATTCGCAGAAACGGGGATTCCCCAGCGCGTCCTACCGGCCAGCCAGTTCAGGCAACCGGTCCAGTCCCGCGGCCTTGGCGTGGCGTGCGGCGATGGCCTGCAACTCACGCATCACGTCATAGGGGAGGTCCAGCGGCTGATAGGAGGCGATAAGTTGCTCCACCCGCCGTTGCGCCCGGGCATTGACGTCCAGCGCTCCCTTGTCGAACCATGCCTTCCGGTAGTCGCGGTCGATGACCTCCGAGGGCATGTAGTCCTCCCTGCGGTAACGACGGGCGGTGTGCTTGGTCGCCAGGAACTGGCCCTTGTGCCCCACTTCGCGTATTACGTCCAGTGCCAGAGGCTCGTCCGAATCGTCCACGCCGCGCACCAGCCGCTTGGCCATGCCCACGATCTCGGCGTCGATGACCAGCTTCTCCAGACTGAAGCAGCTCTCGAAATCCATCATGCCGGGCCCGGAAATCATGTTGATGCCTGCCAGGGCACCCAGGACGGCCCCGGAGGCCGACTCCAACCCCGTCTGGGCGTCCACGATCTTGGTGTCGCTCATGCCCAGGTACGCGTGGGTGGGTAATCCGCCGGGCTTGACGGCCTTGCCGATCTGAGCATAGGTGCAGTCCAGCATCATGGTGGCCATGGCCCCCATGGGCGGCGCCCCCGTGCGCATATCGAAGTAGGCCGGCGAACCACCCCACACGATGGGGCTGCCCGGATTGGCCAGTTGATGGATGGTAACTCCGCTGAGAGCTTCAGCAGCGTGCTGCACCGCGGAGCCGATGATAGTAGCAGGACCCGTGGCCCCCATGAGCGGCATAGGGATCAACTCCGCCGGCACTCCGGCGCGGGCCGCATCGATCAGGTTGGCGCAGGTGATGTCGCTCCACATCAGGGGTGGCGAAGGGCAGGCGTCGAAAACGGCCCGCGGCTTCTCGGCCAGGGCCTCCACGCTTCCCGCCACGGCGACTAGCAGCTCGTGCATGATGGAGAAGCTCTCGATGGAGAAAGTCCCCGTGATGATGGGCTTGCGCGCATAGAGCAGGAGCAGGTACAGACGATACCAGTCGCCCATGGCCTTGGGCACGTCGCCGCAGACGATGGAGGTGGCCACGGCGTCGATCTGGGGCAACATCTCCGCGAGCCGGACGAAGTTCTCGCAGTCCACTGTGACGGGCGTCCGCGACTCCCGCGCCTGATAGTCGATGATCTCTATGGCCGCCGAACCGGGGTCGAAATGGACGTCGTCGCCTCCGTAATGGACCACCGGCTCCCCATCCAGATCATAGAGGTAGAAGGAGCCGGGTGCCGTCTCCACCGCCTTCTCGGCCAGCAAGCGGGGGATTCTGGCCACCCTGGCGTTCATGTCCACCTCGGCCCCGCCATCAGCAAGGAGCCGCAGCGCTTCGTCGTAATGGATCTGAACGCCAGGATCCAAGAGCAGGTCGTACGCCTCGTCGAGGGCGCGATTGACCGTCTCTGGGGCTAGAAATTCGAGTTTGGGACGTATCATGTCACCTCCTTGGGCCCAGATGATGATAGCAGCATGTCCTACATTTGTCAACACAGACCATCTGGCTGGCCCCTCTGGGATTGCAGAAAACGACGGCCACACTCTCGTGAGCGTGGCCTCGCCATCGGACGGTCACCGTCGCGTTCACGGCTCGTCTGGCTGAAGCTCGAAGGCACCGATGTCGCAGGGCGTGCCCATGGAACTCACTTCCATGGGCCTGGGCATACCGCGCTGGTCAAGCCTCAGGGTGCAACTGATGGAGGAGATGGCATCGATCGCCGGGCTATCAGGAAGAAGGGCGTGGGTCAGGGTGTCGCCCCCGTTATCGGCCAGCGGCTGTAGCAAGGGACTCCCTGTGAGTGCCGGGCTACAGCTCCCGTCCTCCACCAGGTTACTGGCGTTGATGCCCACGGTCGAGTGCTCGCCGGGCATACAATCAGCACAGCAATACTGGCTCCCCGTGGTGTTCCCGGCGATGATAGTGTTGGAGAAGTCCAGCCACCCTCGGACTAGACCACTTTCGCCGGAGCCGCGGATGTAGATCCCTCCGCCGGTCTGCGCGGACCTGTTGTTGGCGATGGTGCTCTGAGTCAGCTGGGCAGCGCCTCTGACGCACACCCCGCCACCACTGCCTCCGGTGGCGTCGTTGCCGCTGACCGTGCTGTTGGTCAGCTCCAGCGTGCCCTTGCACGCCACGAAGATGCCGCCACCGTCGCCCTGCGAGCTGTTGCCGCTCACCGCGCTGTTGATCATCACCAGCGGACCCTGCTCCACCTTGATCCCGCCCCCAGTGCCGCACCCCGTGAACCCTCCTCCAGTGCCATCCGCGATGTTGTTGCTGACGATAGTGTTGAACAGGGTCATGCTGCCGAAGGTGTTCAGGCCGCCACCAGCGCTAGCGATGTTGTCCGTGACCACGCAGCGCTCCAGGGTCACCGTCCCCCGGTTATCCACGGCGCCGCCCGACTCCGTTCCCGACTCAGGATTACCATGGCGGATGGTCAGGTCCTTGATGGTCACTGTAGCCCCTTGAGCGATGAGGAACACGCTCTCCGTGGCCTCGCCGGCCTCGGCGTGAGCCTGCACTTTGGTACCCTCAGCCGCCTGGCCCAGGATGGTGACGTCCTTGTCCACCACGATGCCCTGTTCTGTGTGTACAGCATCCATAACACCGATGACATCACCGCTGCCGGCATCGTCAATCGCCTCTTGCAGCGTGGTGAAGCTGCATCCACTGGAGCAGACCGTAAGGTCGGGCTCTGGTGTGGGGGTCGGTTCTGGTGTCGGCGTGGGCGCGGGCGTCCAGATGGGTAGAGGCGCCATACAAAGGCCGATGAGACCCACCACTCCCAGAGTGAAGAGAACGCTGATCAGAACCCCCTTGAACCGGTCGCTCAAGATATTCCTCCTTCACGAGGATCCTGATGAAGCAAGACAACGCCTCACTCCTCGTAGACCCACTCCGCGAAGAGCGACGTCAGATCGCACTGGCAGTGTTCCTCAGCCAATTGCTGGAAGGCCTCCCCCGTGCCTATGCCCCACTGGTAGGAGTGGTAGTAGTCCCTCAGAAACTCGCCGAACGTCTCCTCACCCATTCGGTCAGCCAGCGTCTCCATGAAGATAGGTCCGCGGCCATAGACTACAGCACCGTACTCCAAGGAATCGCTGTAGTCGCCGCTGGGCAGGCCAATCGGTATGTCCGCCATCTCGACGCGCTGCCACCTGTCACTCCATGAGCGGCTGAAGCCCTCCATAGCACTCTCTCCGCCAATGTCCAGGTAGTAGAGCCCGGTCACGTACTGGACCAAAGCCTCGTCCATCCAGGGTTCGTCCACCTGATCATTGCCCACAACGTTGTAGAACCACTGGTGGGCTACCTCGTGAGCCACTCCGCCCTGGAGCAGCACCTGAGACGGCAGCCCCGATATCTCCGCCTCCGGATCGTAGAGGTGAAGACCGATGCCGACTATGCCCGGGTACTCGATGCCGATGGCCTGCATGGGCGTGCTGGCCACGTCGAATTCGACATAGGGATATGCTCCAAAGCGCCGATTGAAGCTCTCCATGGCCTCGACCGCGTACTGCAGGGCCAGTTGAGCGTGCTGCTGATACTCGGCAAACGCGTAGCTGTTGATGGTCGTCTCTCCAACACGCTCGCTGATCGCGGCATAGCGGTTGCTGGCGGCGATGTAGAAGTCTCGTGCCGGACCGGCGGCGAAGCTCAATACCTGCTTGCCCTCCTGAAGCTCCTGCCCTACCCGAATCCCCGAGGCGACTACCACCAGATCGGTGGGTGCCGTCACCCGCACCAGGTAGAAGCTGGCATCGAAATAGGTCAGGTCTCCCGCGGGGGGAGGGACCTCCACATTCCAGCCCTCGTCATCGTACGCAGGAACCGCTGGATAGAACTCATCCAGCACCAGTATCTCGTCAAAGTAGCCGAAAAGGCCGTAGTTGCCGCCCATCTCTCGAGGTACTTCCACTTCGAAGTCCATCTCGATCACGACCTCCCCACCAGGCTCTAGAGCCACCGGCAAGGGCACTCGATAGGCGCTCCCCTCGAATTCGTATTGCCCCTCCACCATCTGCCCGTCGACCGCGACTCTAGACACGGTGGCCTTGCCGCCACTCGTGTTGGGAAACAGTCGGAAGTACACCTCGTGGAGAGGTTTGCCCTCCCGATTGGTATAGGATACCTCCTGGTGTCCTTCGAGGATCAGGAAGTCATCGGGGATTAGCAGGTCGATGTGATACACCGTGGCGCCTGGAAGATCGTCCAGTCTGGACTGCTCGGCATCGATCAGACCGCCGCGAAACACTGTTCGGTCGTCCCAGTCGACCTCGTCGGGCGATAGGCCGACGCTTGCGGCCGGCGTGGCTATGGGCGCGACGGTGGGCAGCTCCGTCGGGGTGGCCGGCGCTCCGCCGCAGGCCGTCACCACCAGAACGACGATCATGCATAGCAGCACAGAGAACCTGGCGACACTGCTCACGTCAGACCGCCGGCAAGCTGAGAAAGTGACTCTGGCTTTCAGTAGATACTCGACAGCAACCTTCGGCGTAGACCCGGTGGACAACGCATCGGGGCCTGGCCTCATGGAGAGAAGGTCCCCGGATCAGATCACTCATGCCCGGGAAAACCTTGTATGAGTGCATCGTCTCTGCAACGACCCTGTCGCTGTCCACCAGTCCACACCGACGAGGCACGCCAGAGGTTCACCAGGCACGCTGCACGAAATGGCGCCCGGCGTGAGAGGGAGCCAGCATACCCAGGGCGTCGACTCCTCCGGGGTTCACTGGCCACCTCGCTAGCCCAACCTGAGCAGATCGTCGATCTCCAAGGTCGTAAGGTCTTCGGTAACGATCTCCGCCCCTGCTTCCTCCAGCGCTTCCCTCTCCCCTATGCGGAGCACGCCCGCGGCATGATACCCCAGTGACCTGGCGGACCTCACACCCGAAGCCGTGTCCTCGAAAACAAAGAGCTTGTCAATGCGGCCATCAACGAGATTCCGCAGTCCGCGCGCTGCATACCTCAGAATACCGACCTTACCCCCCCGCTCCACGCCACAGGCGTCGAAGTCGAAGACGGAATAGAGGGTG
This sequence comes from Anaerolineae bacterium, assembly GCA_049697655.1. Lineage (GTDB taxonomy): Bacteria > Chloroflexota > Anaerolineae > UBA7937 > B3-Chlor > JAUVXJ01. The sequence continues at coordinate 8,390 of JBAVWD010000304.1, forward strand.
TCGCCTTGCGACATGGCGCCGAAATCATGACCGACTTCCCTCAGCACTCGAGGCCTGTCGACCAGCCTCAGCAGCGTGCTGGCGTTCTTCGACGCCGATGCCGCGGCCTGGAGAATCCCTGCCCGCTTGGCCTGGAGCAACAAGGCCACAGCATCGGCGAAGAGCTTGAACTCGCCTCTCCCGATCAACTCCTTGGTGAGCGAGTCTTTCTCGCTGGCGTACCTCTCCATGAGCTCTCTTTTGGCTTCGTGAGAGGTGGCACCAAGACGCTCATAGACGCCCAGCAGTTCGAGGATGTTGTGCGCTCCCTCCTGCCTGGGCCTGGAGGCGACGTGGGTGACGTAGAAATCGGAAGTCAGCCCTTCCGTGTTCCACGGTTCCCTCAGCAACGTGAGGCGCCATGACTCCTCGTGAGGGCTGTCCAGAACCACACCATCTATGTCCCAGATGAACCCCACTCTCTCTGCCATTACTTCCACCCTTTCAGTCTAACGCTCGGCGTCACCCAAACAGCATCTGCCGCCGAGACCACCCCAACTCCTCACCGCCCATCGGCAGCGCCCGACTAACTCGGAACCGGGCACACGCATCGCGGCCGGACAGTACACATACTATAACACAGCTAAGGGGGTCCGCCAAAGACAAGCCCCTCGTGACCTGCATGGCCTGTTCCACGGCCCGAGAAGCAGGGAGCACCCTCCGTTCTGATTGTGGTGGTCCTGTACCTATTATGCAGACAACAACTTGACATTCGGTACAGAATGCTGTAGAATCTGAGTAGATCAGTGCGGAGGTTGGCAGCATGGCCATTACTCTGAACCTCAACGTCCTCATGGCGCGCTGGGAGCAGGTCAATCCGGGTCAGAAGCTCACCCTGCGAAGACTCAGCGACCTGGTGGGGGTCGACAAGAACACCCTGGGCCGGCTCAGGAGTGGAACGGCGGAACGTGTAGACCTCAACACGCTGGACGCTCTATGTCGCTTTTTCAAGTGCGCCCCCAACGACCTGCTGCTCTTCAGCAAGGATGGCACAGGGGTCGCCATAGCGGGGAGGAGGGACAGCATGAAGGACAAGCTGGTCAGGGACGTGATGCACCGCAAGGTCATGAGCTGTCGCGTGGATACGCCACTACGTGAAGTTGCCAGGCGGCTAGACTCCGAGAAGATCAACGCTCTGATCGTGGTCGACGAAAGCGGTGATCTCTCCGGGGTCGTCTCTCAGACCGACCTAGTCAAGGTCTGCGAACGGGATTGGGAAACTATGGTGGCCGAAGACGTGATGACGTCAGATGTGGTCACCGTCGTGGCTGATATCCCCGTTCTGGCTGCGGTGGAGTTGATGGTCGACAACCAGATACATCGCGTGGTCATTACTCAGGGCGGGCTGGCCCCACGCCGTCCGGTGGGTGTTCTCTCCATGACCGACGTCGTGCGGGAGATGGCGCGATAGCCCGCAGAGCAGTGCCTGGCTCACACCGGCCGCCTACCCCGTACACTGACCCGCGGCTCTGGTTTGACGGCTCGCCTCTCAGGACAGTCGCCCGCGCCAAGGGTATTTAGCCGCGGGGCCGCGGTTGGATGGTGAGCATGCTCTAGACGGACCCGTGCCCCTCGTCCGTGGTCACCTGCGCTGCACGTACTGGCCCGGCTTTCTGTCCATGCGCTACGAAGATGCCGACGCTGGCGAAGCCGTCCCCGCCCGCGGACTGTGCGCAGCACTCCTCCCCCACACAGTCGGTCGCCACACCGCGCAGCCCTGCTTCCGAGAGCCACATCCTAACGTCCTCGCGCTTGAATCCCAGCCAGCGATCGTGTTGCTCGGTCCTCAGGAACTCGAAGGGGTGATCGTCCATGTCGGTGATGACGAGCCGGCCGCCAGGCTTCAGAATACGAACCATCTCACCTATAGCCCGAGGCGGAGAGTCCACGTGATGCAGGTACATGTTCGCGAACACGTAGTCAACCGCCTCGTTGTCGACG
>JBAVWD010000305.1:0-3344 GCA_049697655.1 Anaerolineae bacterium
CAGGATTCGAAACCACACGTCCATGGAGAACACTTCCCGCTCGGCCAGCTGCGACTCGTTGTGTTCACCACTTGCTGTTTTGTCCTGTCCCCAGTGCGCCCGCCGGGCGGTGAGGTAAAGGATGACGCAGGCCATACCTCCCACGATGACCTTGATCAGGGCCACCCGCAAGGGCATCACCCTGGCCAGAAGCACGCCCACCAGCACGAACTGGGCGATCAAGGCCCACAGATTCAGCCTCCAGTCCTTTAGAACCACGATCACTGTGCCGGTGAGCAGCAGTCCCAGCATCAGTTCCACGTGGGAGAGCGAGACGAGAATGTTGACAACGTCGCCCAGTGTATCCATCCTGGTTTCTCAGCTGCTCAGAAGCAGAAGAGCGACGAGGGTGGCGAATACTAGCATCCATCCTGGGGAGCGCGCCCCCTCGAAGAAGCGGCCTGACAGTTCAAGCATGGACGCCGCCCGATGCGTGGTCCAGTCAAGTGCCCGAAGGAACCAGTCCATCCGGGCGACCATCTGGACCGTCTCTAGGAAGACGCCCGCGCGAGCCACAATCAACTCCCCCCTGGTGTACAGCACGTACCCTATGGCCAGCGAGAGCAGTGTACCCACGAGCAAGATCGCAGATAAAGACGCCCCAGGCGCGTAGATCAGGTCCGGAAGGGTCGGCCACGCCGCCAGCGCGCTCTGAGCTCCCGTCAGTAGGCCCAGCAGAGGCGGGTGTAGGCCAAAGATGACCAGTAGGATCGCCAGGACCGTCATGCTTCCCAGTAGGACAGGAAACATCCGGCCCGTACTGGCCTCCTGCTGGGGTTGTGCCAAGCCCATTTTCAGGAGAGGGGCCACAAGGAAGCAGTTGGCTAGCAGGCTGATTAGGACAAGGGGTGCCAGGTTGGACTCCAGGAGCGAGCGGTAGAGTAATTGGCGACTGACGAAGCCAATGGTAAGGGGCGTGCCCGCCAGGGACGCAAACGCCACCAACACACAGCAGCGCCTCCAGGCGTCGTGTGCGCGCCCCAACCCATTTTGAGCCGTCGCTCGGCTCACGAAAAACAAGGTGAGCGCCAGCACCAGGCCAACCGTCATGCAGGCGATGATAGCAGCCGAGTATGGTGCGGCGATGGCGGCGGCCAGCGCGATGTGTCCCACCTGGCTCAGGACAATGAAGGCGGCGATGCTCCTGAGACGTCTCTCAAACCACAGAGGAAACGGGCTGAGGAAGATCGACAGACTTCCCAGGAGGAGAGTCAATTCGCGGCCTGGCAGCGCTGCTACAGCTGTCAGGCTTAGGGCGCGAGCCACCACATACCCTCCCACAACGACAGGGATCGTTTGCCAGAGGATCAACGAGGGAAGCCTCATAGCCACCCTGGAAGGCAGGGCTACAAAGGCTGGATAAAGGCCCAGGCGCAACAGGCCGGCAATCATCATCAGTGACACAACCCTCGTCGGGAGAGGCGCTTCCTGGAGAGAGAAGGTCTCCCCTTGCCTCTGGAGCACGAGCAAAGCTGCCAGTAGGGCCACTCCTGCCAGGAAGTTGACGACCAGCACTCTTAGCCCGGCTTGAGAGGCCTCCTGGCCGTCGTGAGCCAGGGCAGTGAGGCTTAGCATGCCCAGGTCGAGGAGCCCCCAGCTAAGGCAAAGAGTGACGAGGTCGGCTGAGAGGACGACGCTCAGCGCACCCGCCAGCACCAGGAACAGCACACCGTACGGATGGGCATGCTCTTCGTCTGAACCGGCGAAAAGATTGCCGCAGGCAACCGCTATCAGCGCCACGCTGGCTGTGGCCAACACCAACCCCAATGACAGACTGTCCGCGCGATAGCCTAGCTGCACTCCGAAAAGGAGGGCCGGGCTCCACAAGTCACTGGCCCACACGGCCGGCTGGTTCCTGTAGAGCAGCACACAAGAAACGAAACAACACGCCGCCACCACGAGGGCCAGTACGTTGCTCGCCTTGACACTGGCCACCCGCGTCACCACTCCCAGGACTGCGGCGCCAAGAAGTAGGATGATGACGGGGAGGAGGGGGGTGAAAAGAGGCATTGTCGCTCCTGTGGCGAAATGGTCGCAGGCAATTTTAGGATAGGTGGGGGTCTTTGTCAACGGTGACTGGTGAACGTGGTTCCGGAGTTCGTAGGTGGCGTTCTTGGAGAGCGGCGCTGCTAGAGGAGAGAAGGCTGGTGGCCGCACCCTGCATAACAGATCGGAGAGGGTTCCACAGAGTGCCATCCGGCGCCGTGAGGCGGATGGACCCAAGAGGCCATGGTCAGTGATGGCCTGGCCAAGCGAATCCGCTCGTACGCCAGACGGGGATGGTCGTGATAGTTGTGCTCAGAAGAACTTGCACATCTGGCACATGTCGACGCCGTGGAGGTCGCGGCGCAGGATCCCCTCTACCACATAACCCTGCTTCTGGTAAAAACGCTGCGCCTCGGAGTTACAATAGGCTTTCAAGCTCACTTTGTGACACCCCTCACGGCGACAGATCTCCTCCGTCCTGGCCATGAGGGCCCGGCCAATGCCCTCGTCACGGCGATCAGCGGCGACGATGATCTGAGCCACCTTGCCCAGGCCTGCCTTGATCTTCAATACAACCGCACCCACGATCCTCCCGTCATCGTAGGCTGCCAGCGCATAGCGCTGTTCATCCCACATGGCTTCGTCGTAGTGCCCGAACATACGCTCATTCACGGGCTTCCACTCTCGTTGAAGGAACTCCGCTATTTCCTCCTGCTCCGCTTCCTTGATCACCAACCGCTTCTCTGGCTCAGTCACAAGCCTGGGCCTCGCTTCGCTGCCCTATGCCCTCCGCCTCACTCAGGCACACATCCAGTGCTTCCTCGATGCTGATGCTGTCCAGGCGCTGATCTCGACTGAGGTGGATGAAGAACTCCACATTCCCAGCAGGTCCTCTCACTGGTGCCGGGGTCAGACCTCTTATCCGAAGTCCCTCTCTCTCGGCCAGCCCAATCACCTTCTCCAATACTGTACGGTGGATTCCTGGCTCCTTCACCACCCCGCCCTTGCCAACCTGATCCCGCCCGGCTTCGAATTGGGGCTTGATGAGGCTGACGATCTCTCCCTCGGGGCGCAACAGCCTCTCGACCTGGGGCAGAACCAGGGCCAGAGAGATGAAGGATACATCGACGGTCGCCAAGTCCACCGGCTCTGGCAAGGTTTCCAGATAGCGTACGTTCGTTCGTTCCAACACCACGACCCGGGGATCCTGGCGCAGTTTCCAGGCCAGCTGGCCGTATCCCACGTCAATGGCATAGACCTTGCGCGCTCCGCGCTGTAAGAGGCAGTCCGTGAAGCCGCCTGTGGAGGCCCCGATATCC
>JBAVWD010000306.1:0-1681 GCA_049697655.1 Anaerolineae bacterium
CCTGGCGTGAGCACGCCGATGGCGCCTGGCAGTTCTCCGCCATGTTGGCTGACGGCAGAAGAGACGACCTCTGCCTTGCGGGCTGCCGACAAACCCGCCAGCCGAACAAGCAAGATGCCAGGTACCAGCCGACGCTGGCGGATGACCACCTCGCCGAAGTCCTTGTCTGCTGTCAGAAGTATGCCCTCTCCCTGGGTAGCTAGGGAAAGCACCATGGCGTCGGGAATCCCTGGCTCCATCTCCGCCACATACTGCACTGCGTGACCATCCTGTCGCAGCCGCTCCACGATGTGGCGATCTACGCTCTCGTCGGCGAAGAGAATCACCCAACTGCCTCGTCGACCGGATAGATCACGTCGGCGCGCAACGCCTCCTTGGCAAATGCCAAAGCCGCCTGAATGGCTTCACGAGTTAGTCGTGGATGCGCGTCGAGGATCTGCTCGATGCTTTCGCCAGCAGCCAGCTTCTCCAAGATCAACTCGACGGTGATGCGCGTCCCGGCGACAACTGGTTTGCCCATCATCACCGTCGGGTCCGATACGATCCGTTCTTGTCGCATCTCTACTCCCCCTCGCAACCTCGGATTCAGTGTACCACGCTACATCTCTAGTGTCAAGTCCCGATGCGCAAAACCCGTCCGTGGAGCTTGTTAGCCACGTAACCAGGAATTGACAGAGGAAGAATCCGATCCGTGCGCGTCCGCAGTAGCCTGCACGGGTCGAAGTCACCTGCTCCTGCGTGCGGCAAACCCGCGGACCAGGGAGAGCGTGATTGCTGCACCGCCCTCCAGACTCGGTAAGTGCCTGACAGCTAGCCGCCACCTCTGCCGGCTCACCGCTCTTTGGCTGTCTCGCTGAGATACCTAGCTCTCGGAGGCAAGGACATAGAGAGAGCGCACAGGCTGCACTCTCCGGTTGACAATCTGCTGTAGAGTCGTCGCCCAAACAGAAAAGGGCCATCCCGCCAAGGGACAGCCCTTCTGCAGCTACGTTGTACGAGGCTTACTCTCTGGTCCTCCAGCGAAGGGTCGCATACCCTGCCAGCCCAGCGAGGCCGCTGCCGAGGAGCAGAATCGTGCCCGGCTCAGGAACAAACTCCACCTCGCACGGGTCAAGGCAGACTTCACCGAGGCTGGCAGGAGTCCATTCAAAGGCGGCGGGCCATATTTGCTCGCCCTCCACCCAGTTGCCGCCACTCGTCGAGCAACTCGAACCCCATTCGCACCCCATCGCATACACCCACAGGCCGAGGCGGAAGCAGTCACCTGGCCCTACCTTGTCCAGTTCGGAGGAGTTGAGATCGAAGGCATATTCGAAGACCAGCGACGTGTCTGGCGCAGCCTGCCATTGAACACCCGCCAGTGGGTGATTCGCGCAGGGCCCAGCCTGCGAATCGGGCACGAATAACTCATCCGAGTCAGGACCCGTTGCATCCTTGATGGTCACTATCCATCCCTCCCCCGGCAGCGGCGGACCGCAGTCGACGGCGGCCCATTGATCGTCCAGGGCGTTGGGCTCGTCAGTGAACATGAGGTTCACCAAGCCCAACCACCAGTCCGGATCGAAGGCAGCATTGTCGAGGTTGATCTTGGTGGCCAGGTACAGGTTGCTGGCGTCGTTCATGACCCACAACTGACCCCGTACCGAATCCGCCTGAGAGGCTCCCACGTCAGGGAGCACGA
>JBAVWD010000307.1:0-1942 GCA_049697655.1 Anaerolineae bacterium
CGCGGTGGCGCGCGACGTTGACCACGTCGGCGATGGAGAGCCTTTGTCCGTCGATGAGTAGTGCGGTGCTATGATGGTCTGGTTCGTCCTTTGATTGGTGCGTCATCTCGTCTCCTGTCGCCACGGCGCTAGCCAGGTGGGTCGGTCCGCAGTGCAGGCCCAAGAGTGCAAAAGAGGAGCGCGGGCGGACTCGCCGCGGCTCCTCTCGTGGAGAGGGTGGACGACGGGGATCGAACCCGCAACCACAGGATCCACAGTCCAGTGCTCTGCCAGTTGAGCTACGTCCACCACAGCTTCTCAACTTCTTTGTTAAGCATATCACACTGCGGCAGGCATCGCAAGGCTCAGGCGACCTCTTCCATGACGAACTCACAGACGGCATCTCCCATACCTTGCCGCTGAGGGTACTGGACGCGAATCTCCGTCGAAGGGAGCAGGACCTTGAACCAGGCGTCCCACAAGGTCTCGCAGGTGACGCAGGCCTGGTCCTGCCTGGGCAGGTTAGCTCGTTTTGCGCCTTCATAGGCAGCACAGCGCCGGACGACCACCTGCGCCCGGCGCTCTCCCACCTCGTAGTCGGCTCTGATCCCCGGGCCCAGCAGCAGGTCGGAGTGGGTGGCGATCATCCTCACGGCGTCAGCGAGGTCATCTGCCTCTTTCTTGCCCAATGCCTTGAGCATGGTACGCATCTCGATGCGGCCGAAGGCCGTGCGTACAGCGGCGTTGAGAGCGATGGCCTCCTCCAGGCCAAACATCTCCACGCTGTGTAGAAACCATTGGCCGTCCCAGAAGAGCGCCAGCTTGCGCAGCATCTTGACTTTTTCAGCATCGGAAAGGGGGTAGAGTTCCAAGGGGAGGCCTCGCTTTCGCTACGAAACTACTCGACCAGCCTTGATCACGGTTTGCACCAAGTTGGTGCCAAACCGATAGCTCAGGTGTCGGTAGTCGGGGATGTCCAAGATGAGCAGGTCTGCCTTCTTTCCAACCTCCACGCTCCCCACTTCGTGGCCGAGACCGACGGCGTGCGCGGCGTTGATGGTGGAAGCCACCATTGCCTCCGCCGGAGTCATTTCCATGTGACGGCAGGCCAAGGCCAAGATAAAGGGCATGGATTCACAGTAGCATGTCCCCGGGTTGAGATCCGTGGCCAGAGCAACCGCCACTCCCATGTCAATCATCTTCCTCGCTGGCGCATAGTGATCCTCTGCCAGCCCGAAGGGAGTGCCGGGCAAGAGCACACCGACGGTATCGGAGTCCGCCAGCAGTCTGATCTCCTTCTCTGGAGTGCAGGCCAGGTGATCTGCCGAAGTGGCACCCAGCTCCACCGCAAGGGCGGTGCCGCCCAGGGAGTTGAATTCATCGGCATGGATCTTCAGCCCTATGCCCAGGTCCTTGGCCTTCTGGAGGATGCGCCGGCCCTGCCCCACGGAGAAGGCTCCCTCTTCGCAGAATACGTCGCAGAAGAGAGGTGGCTGATGATCAAGGTACCCTGCCGGCTCCAGCGCGGGCATCATCTCCTCGACCACGAGGTCGACGTATTCGTCCACGCGTCCTTCATACTCCGCGGGGATGGCGTGAGCCCCTAAGAAGGTAGGCACCAAGTCTATGGGGTGGCTCTCGTCCAGCAGGCGGATGGCTTCCAACATCTTCAGCTCGCTCTCGGTATCCAGGCCGTAGCCGGTCTTTGCTTCGACCGTGGTGGTGCCGTGGGCCAGCATCCTGTCCAGTCGCTTGCGGCTCTGGCTTACGATTTCCCCCAGGCTGGCCTCTCGCGTGGCCCGAACCGTATCCATGATCCCGCCGCCAGCGGCCAAGATCTCCATGTAGGAAGCACCCTGGAGGCGCACCTCGAACTCAGAGGCCCGATCCCCCGCGAAGACCACGTGGGTGTGGGGGTCCACAAAACCGGGCATGACTACTTTCCCCGAGGCGTCTATGAGCC
>JBAVWD010000308.1:0-2605 GCA_049697655.1 Anaerolineae bacterium
TTGTAGCTCTCCCCGTCGGCGATATTGCGCATGGTGCCACGCAGTATCTTGCCGGAGCGGGTCTTGGGCAAGCGCTCCACCACCGCCGCTCTCTTGAAGGAGGCGATGGCGCCCAGTTGCTCTCTCACCATCTGGATCAACTCCGCCACCAGCTCCTGGCTGTCCCGGTTCGCACCTGCTTTCAGGACTACGAAGCCCACGGGCACCTGGCCCTTCAGTTCGTCGTGGACTGCAAGAACGGCGCACTCCGCCACGTCTGGATGCCTGGCCAGGATCTCCTCCATGCCGCCGGTGGAGAGCCTGTGTCCTGCCACGTTGATCACGTCGTCCGTGCGCCCCATGACCCACACGTACCCGTCCTCGTCGATGTACCCGCCGTCGCCGGTGAGGTAGTATCCCCCATAGGGGTCGGTGTACGATTCCTCGAACCCCTGGTCGTTTTGCCAGAGGGTCATGAGGTTGCCGGGCGGCAGGGGGAGTTTCACAGCGATGATGCCCTCGATGTTCGGCCCCACTGGCTGGCCGGTGACCAGGTCCAGGACTCTGACGTCGCAGCCAGGCATGGGAAGGCCGGCCGATCCCGCCTTGGGAGGGTAGTACTCGAGGCCTCGGAAGTTGCCGGTGATGGCCCAGCCGGTCTCGGTCTGCCACCAGTGGTCTATCACCGGGCGTCCCAGCAATTCTGAGGCCCAGTAGTAAGTATCCGGATCCGTGCGCTCGCCGGCCAGGAAAAGAGTATCAAAGTGCGAGAGGTCGTAGCCCTTCAGATACTCCCCCCCGGGGTCCTCGCGCTTGATCGCTCTGAAGGCCGTGGGAGCGGTGAACAGGGTCTTGACCTTGTGCTGCGATATCACCCGCCAGTACGCACCAGGGTCGGGGGTGCCCACCGGCTTGCCCTCGTACAGCACGGTGGTAGCGCCTTTGAAAAGAGGACCGTAGACGATGTAGGAATGACCCACCACCCAACCTACGTCAGAGGCGGCCCAGAAGACGTCTCCAGGATCGATGCCGTAGACGTGTTTCATCGTCCAGTGCACAGCCACGGCGTGCCCCCCGTTGTCCCGCACGACGCCCTTCGGCACGCCGGTGGTGCCCGAGGTGTAGAGGATGTAGAGGGGATCCGTGGATCCCACCGGCACGCACGGGGCGGGTTGCGCCTCCCCTTCCAGTTCCGCCCAGTCGAGATCGCGTGGCGCCAGGAGGTCTGCTTTCGCCTGTGGTCTCTGCCAGACCACGCACTTCTCCGGTGCGTGTGTGGCGATCCGGAGGGCCTCGTCCAGCAAGGGCTTGTAAGGGATGATCCTCTCGACCTCGATACCACACGATGCCAGCAAGATCACCCGTGGCTTCGCGTCGTCGATGCGAATGGCCAGTTCTCTCGGGGCGAAGCCACCGAAGACCACGGAGTGGATGGCACCGATACGGGCGCAGGCCAGCATAGCCATCGCCGCCTCAGGGATCATCGGCATGTAGATCACCACCCGATCCCCCTTGGTCACCCCCAACGACGCCAGGAAGCCCGCTATCTTGGAGACGCGAGCCAACAACTCGGAGTAGGTGTAGGTTCGGATGGTGTTGGTGACCGGGCTGTCATAGATGAGGGCGGGCTGTTGTCCGCGCCCGCCCTCCACATGTCGGTCCAACGCGTTGTAGCAGGTGTTAATCAAGCCTCCCAGGAACCACTTGGCGAAAGGTAGGTTCGAAGTATCCAGTACCTGGTCCCACTTCTTGTGCCAGGTGATCTCCTCTGCGGCGCGGCCCCAGAAAGAGTCGGGGCTGCTCAGTGACTCTTCAAACGCTGCTCTGTATCCCACATCCTCTCCCCAGCTAGTATGGGCAAGCGACGAACACCGCATGGGGTCGCCAATAAAACGAATTAAAGTATAGCACCGAATGGCACAGCTTTCAAAAACCGCCCGCAGGTGAGCCCACACGACGCGTCGGCAACGCCCCACGGGCCGCCCTGGTGCACAGCCCCAGAGTATCACGGTAGCGAGGATGTGGAAAAAGGGCGTGGCAAGCGCCGCTGGACTGCCCCTTCGATACGACCTTCGGTCTATCCTTCGACAAGCTCAGGACGCGGCTCAGGGTGCGTCCAGCGGCGAAGGCAATGGTAACGGCCGCGTAGGCGGGTCCAACATCATCTTTCAACCTCTCCCGTAGCGGTGTTTGATTTCGGCCGTGCAACAAGCTATAATCCGGCTGTGGTGGGGCCTTTGTTACGCTCTGTACGGTGCCCGCCCAGACGGCCGACGTTATTCTGAAAAGAGATTCTCTAAGGTAGACTGACAAAGGAGACCGACTGGTGGAAGAGATCACCGTTCTGCTGGCCGATGATCACGTACTGCTGCGACAGGGTACTCGCGAGCTTCTGGAGCGCGAGGATGACCTGAAGGTCATAGGCGAAGCCGGGGATGGGGAGGAGGCCGTGCACCTGGCCCAAGACCTCCACCCGCACGTGGTGATCATGGATATCGCCATGCCCAAGCTTAACGGCATCGAGGCTACCAGGAGGATCAAGGAGATGCAACCAGACACTGCTGTCCTCATCCTCAGTGCCTATGATGACGATCAGTACGTCTTCGCCATCCTGGAGGCGGGTGCT
>JBAVWD010000309.1:0-5148 GCA_049697655.1 Anaerolineae bacterium
GGCGAGGCCAGCGTACAAGACGGCGACAAAGGCCAGCGCAGGAAGAGGACTTCTCATTTGATGCCATTGTAGCCGCGTTGTGGGCATGCTGCAAGATCGTGCCACTCCCGCCAATACCTGCCGATTCCAACAGCCGGTGTCGGGCCAGGTACACCCTTGTCTGTCCGGAGCGCTTGGGGTACAATTGGCCCCGATGCGCGGTCACGTCTCTGAACCTTTGACTGTGCAATGAGGCGGCACGATGGCTGGCGGGGTTGAGGCATTCTACAGACTACAGTCGATAGACGCAGAGATCGATGAGAAGCGAGAGACCCTGCGTGGCATCGAAAAGCAGTTGGCGGACAACAAAGGGGTGTTGGCAGCCAAGGAAGCGGCACGAGAAATCCGGGAGACCCTCCGGGAGCTGCGGAGCAGGCTGCGCGGTCTGGAGCTGGATCTGGGCGAGGTGGCAGCGAAGGTCGCATTGACCGAGAGCGCGCTCTACGGAGGGGAAGTCAGCAATCCCAAGGAACTCGCCGGCATGGAACAGGAACTGGAGTACTTGCGGCGACGCCGGTCGGTCGTTGAGGACGACACGTTGCACATCATGGCGGAGGTAGAGGAGCAGGAGGGGACCCTCAGAGCCGCTGACGAGCGCCTGACCCGTGGCGAGGAACAATGGGAAGAAGTCAGAGAAGTTCTTCTCGAGGAGGGAGAGCAACTGCGCTCGCGCCTCACTGTGCTCGAGGCACAGAGGGAGGAGATCGCGCAGACGGTCTCTGCCAGAGATCTTGCCGCCTACGAAGTCCTGCGTCAGCAGAAGGGTGGACAGGCAGTGGTTCTTCTTGAGAATGGGATTTGCCAGGGTTGCCGCGTTGCCTTGCCGACCAGTGTCGCCCAACGTGTACGGCGCGGCAGCGAGGTGGTGTACTGCGGGAGTTGCCAGCGTATCCTCTACTCTATCCACTAGTCCCAGGTTCGTGCCGGGGTTATCATTATGGGAGAAGGCGCGGTCAACGCACAGGGGTCAGCGAATCCATACTCAGCAGATAGGCCGGCGGTCGAGGAAACGCAGTTCTTCGGACGAGAGAAGGAGCTAGAGCGGGCTACCGAGGTGCTGGGTGCGATGGGCACAAGAAGAGTGCTCGTGGTTCAAGGTAGCTACCGCATCGGCAAGACCTCGTTCCTTCATCAGTTGCGGCGCCGACTTACTCAGAGAGCCTTCGTGATCGATCTGTCAGGAGAGGAGGACGGTAGGCCTGGCTACCTCCTCTGGCGCTCCGCGACGATCATCGCAGCGGCGTTGCAGGAGGAGAAGGGAGGCTCGTTCCCCAAGCCTGAGGTGAACGATTTTCTTACGGACGCCAGCTTTTTCCACGTTGTCTTCTTGCCGACGGTCTACAAGGCGCTCAAGCGGAGACGTCTGGTCCTGGCCTTCGATGGCCTCGATGCGCCCAAACACCCGGAGGGCAAGTCGAGAGAAGCCTTCTTCGCCTACCTGGATGCCTTGATGGAGTCCGGCCTGAATCTAAGCCTCGTCACAACCATGGAGGACTGGCCTGAGCAGGACTCCTCGCTGTTCGACGATGCATACCATCTTCGGCTGGGACCTCTAGATGACGCCGCGGCGACGGATCTGGTGGTCGAACCCGCCCGCGAGGCACTTCATTTTGACTATCAGGCCGTGAGGCGTGTTCTGGAGCTCTCCTCTGGCCACCCTCACTTCGTGCAGCTTGTTTGCCACGCCATCTTTGAGCGCCGCGCCGCTGATGGGCGGGTGTCGGAGAAGGATGTGGAAGCTGTGATCGACAGTGTCCTGGATGTGGCATCACCCTACATGGAGCGCATGTGGAATGGTGCCTCCTCGAGGGCGAGGACTGTGCTCGCGGCTCTTGCCGCCCTGCGTGGAGTAAGAGGTATCTTCCTGGAGCAGGACCTGGCATATGCGCTGAGGCGTAGAGGCACCGTGCTATCTTCCACTGAGATCCGCCAGGCGTGTGAGGAACTCGTGGAGAATGATGTGTTGGAAGCGTTGGGCGCGATGAGCTATCGGTTCAGAGTAGAACTGGTGAGGATTTGGCTAGTGGCCCGACGAGAGGTGGAGTCGATACTGGAGCTTAGTGGGACAAGAAAGGTCGCGTCTTCCGCCGGGGACTGGATAGGCAGGTTTCTCTGGCCCCTCATCGGTCTGCTCGCGCTCACAGCGATTGTGTTCGCGTGCCTACTCTCGTGGCCGCCTATAAGGGGCGGCGGCGAAGAAATTGCGTCACCGGACCAGCCCCAAGAGACGTCTTCCCTATCGTACACGCTCGTTACGCCCACGCCTAACTTGGGTTTCACTCCGACTCCGGTCCCCACGCCGAGAAGACCGACGCTGGAGATTGCATACATGGCATGGGATGAGGACTCCGACAGCTGGGACATCTACGGCATGTCCAGGGATGGATCTCTGGTGGAACAATTGACGAACAGCAATGATGATGATAGTTCTCCGATCTGGGCGCCGGACCATACCTGGCTGGCGTTCGTGTCGAGGCGGGACGGCAACCAGGAGATCTATCGTGCGAACATGGATGGTTCGGGGGCAGTGAACCTGACCAGGAACGCCGCCGCCGACTGGACTCCCTCGGTTTCGCCGGATGGAACCAGGATTGTCTTTTCCTCGCTTCGTGACGGAAACTGGGAACTGTACTTGATGGACGCCGACGGGTCTCAACCAGCACGGATGACTTTCAATGAGGAGCCGGACTACTCCCCAGCCTGGTCACCGGACGGTTCGAAGATAGCGTTCGTGTCAGAACGGGATGGGAATCTGGAGATCTACGTGATGGACGCCGACGGATCGCAGGAGTCGCGTCTGACCTTCAACGACGCGCTGGATCTGGCTCCAGCCTGGTCTCCTGATGGCTCCCTCATCGCCTTAGAGTCTTATCGGGACGGCAACATGGAGATATACGTGATGAACGCCGATGGGAGCGAACAGAGGAATCTCACAGAGTACCCGCCGGCCGATGATCACGGCCCCTCGTGGTCTGATGACGGCTTCGCGCTGCTATTCTACTCGAACCGGGATGGGAATTGGGACCTCTACCTGATGAACCCCCAGGGAGGCGATGCGCGGAATCTTACCAACAGTCCCGGCCCGGAACAGGAACCCTTTTGGAGCTTCTAGTACCGTTTCTGCCCAGCCTCCGGGCCTGTGGCTGGGCGCATGAGGTCCGCGATCGCGTCGGTTCCCACTCCGTACACCCGCATTGTCTTCTGCCGCGTCTTGTGTCCACTGAGTATCTCCACTTGGCCGTTGGTCACGCCCAGCGTCTTGGCCAGTAGCTTGACGAGTGCCCTATTGGCCTTGTCTTTGATGGGGGGCGCCGCGACGCGGACCTTGAGTACCCCTCCCTCTGAGCCCACGATCTCGCTCCTGCTGGCCGCTGGGAGAACGCGGACAGGGAACACCACGGGCGCATCGTCAGGCGGCGCACAAACGCCACTTGTGTTAGGGGCTCTCCCTCGTCTCGCCACGGACTGGCCTCACAAACCTTGTATCACGAAGTAGAGAATCTGCTGCACTATCCCCAACACTACTATGGCGACCATGGGGCTTAGGTCAAGCATGCCCACGGGGGGAATGATGCCGCGAAAGAAGCCCAGGATCGGTTCTGTGACGCGGTATAAGAAGACCGACACTGGATGATAGGGATCAAACCTGAACCATGACAGGATTATCCTGGCCATGATCGCTAGGTAGAAAAAGGTGAAGATCAGGTCGATGGTCTGGAAGGCTATCGCTTGCGCGGTCATCGTTCGTCCTCCTCCTACTTTCTTCTCTCGCCGAAGATGGCACGCCCTATTCTGAGAATGGTGGCGCCCTCCTCGATGGCGACCTCGAAATCATCGGTCATGCCCATTGACAGATGCTGCCAGTGCTGGTTCGGCAACTGCTCCCGAAGTCTGTTGAGAAGTAACCTTACGCGGCGAAAGCATGATCGTAGTTCCTCTTCCGGTGCCCCAAACGGAGCCACAGTCATCAGTCCCTGCGGTTCGAGGTGGGGAAGGGCCACGATCTCTTGCACGGCCCTCAAGAAATCGTCCAGCAGTCTTCCATGTCCCTCGTGCGCCGCGAAGCCATATTTGCTGGCCTCTCCAGACACGCTCACTTCCAGTAGTATGGGCAAACGGACAGCTGGTGCTTGGGCGCATCGTTGGCTCATTTCATGAGCCAGTGGGAGACTGTCTACCGATTGGATCACGTCGAAAAGCTGGATTGCTTTCTTCACCTTGTTGCGCTGAAGATGCCCGACCATGTGCCAATTGAGGCCCAAGCCCCTTTCCCTAGACCAGAGGATCTTCGGCTCCGCCTCCTGCACTCGGTTCTCGCCGAACTCTCGCAGTCCAGCCTCCCATGCTTCTGCTATCTTCTCCGCAGGCACGGTCTTGGTGATTGCTACCAGAGTGATCTCAGCCGGACTGCGCCCTGCCCGGCCCGCGGCGCGGAGGATACGTTCGTTAAGCATGGCGATGTTGTTCTCGACATCGATCATGCTGGCATCCTGATACCCAGGAGAGCGGCGAATCGGCCGGTATTGCCTCCTTCTGCCCGGTGAGAGAAGAACTCGTTGGCGTGGCAGGCCGTGCAGAGACGGCCTGTCACGACTTCACGGATCCCGCAGTCCATCAGTTGCTGGCGGTTTGCCTCCCACAGGTCCAAAGAGAAGTGGCCGTTCCCACAGGGACGGATAGCACCCTGCCAGTCCGACAGGGAGTTGCTGACGGCCTCTACGACTTCGTCCCCAACCCTGTAGCAGCACGGTCCTATGGCAGGTCCGAGTGCAGCGATGACGCTGGTTGGGTCACTGCCGTAGAGGTCCATCATGGTAGATACCATGCGGAAGGCTATCATGGCCGCAGTGCCGCGCCACCCGGCGTGGCCAAGCCCGATGACCCCCCTCTGCGGGTCGTAGAGGAAGATGGGCAGGCAGTCGGCAAAGCGCAGCAAGAGAGTGACTCCAGGATCGTCGGCAATCAAGGCATCGGTGCCCGGCATGACTCTGCCCCGATCGCTGGCCGTCACGCAAGCAACATGATTGCTGTGCACCTGCCTTGCGGTAACCACTTCCGTTCCTCTCACATGGAGCGCCTCCTGCACGAGGCGATGGTTCTCTTCTACTG